>NZ_CP012502.1:3300000-3582268 GCF_001721685.1 Salisediminibacterium beveridgei
GCTGATTGTTGTTTCCTTTGCTCGCTTTTGCAATCCGCGAATGTTCATTTTTTCAATATAGAACTCATTGCCGTATAACTTGATGCGATTCGCCATGTATTGGTGGCTCAGTTTTCGATATACAGCTACTTTACGTTGCAGCTCATGGAGTTTTTGTCTGTTTCGCTTATAACGGTTCGAGTAGACCCATGTTTTCTTGCCTTTCTTTATCCGGCCTTTGTCGTCAAAATAGTCCGGGCTTGTCGCTCGCTTTGAACGGTCTAGTGACCGTTGGAGGAGTTGGATTTTTCTTTCAACATCGTCAATCTGTTTGATTTGTTCGCCTAAATTAAACAACGAAAGTTGTTTATCACCGACAAACGCCATGGTCGATGTACCAATATCCCCGCCTACTCGCCCTTTTCCGAGAGGATATTTTTCTTTTCCCGACCCATCCTTCTTAACCGGTGGATACCCTTGGCATACCAGTTGTGCAAAGTAGCGCTCTTTTCCCCTTATTTCTTTTTTCAAAATCCGGACGTATTTGACTTTGCAGTTGGATTTCAACTTTTTACCATCCGCATTTGTGTAGGCGAATTCTTCTTCGTGTTCGATTCGAGATAAAGCTTCCTGCATGTATAAGTCGTTTTCTTTCACTTTGAGTGGAACATTCAACTTTTGATACACGATTTTTCCTTCGGAAAAACGCCAACCTGTAGCGTTGTTTTTCCCTTCGAAAGAAACGGACTCACCTCTCGGAATAAAACGGACTTTCTTTGCTTCACCTATCAGTTTTTTACGAAATGTGTTCCAAGCTTTAGTTGCTGTTTTTTGAGCAACAATGCTGTTCAATTTGTTGTGAAAATGACTTCGCATCGGTTTGATGTATTCGTGCATACTATATTCGGAGAGGCCACATTCCTTTTGCAAATCGAAGATTTGTTCCATGACAGCCTTTTTTTCGTTGCGATAATGTTTCATCGATTTTTTATAAGCATCATTTGTTTTATCTTTTTTCATTATTTCTTCGAACAAGGAGATTTGTTTGGAAATGGCGCGATTTTGACGAACAAGTTTCTTGTATATTCTTCTTCGTTTCACTTGTTTTTCTCGCTTTAAAAGCTCGCCCAAACAAGCGTTGTACAGTTGCCGATTGATTTCGGACTCTTTGTTGATTGTGGAGATAATGAAGTCTTTTTTCTGTTGTTTTTCGAGGTCTAATACAAGCGAAATAACAAAAGATGGTGTGTTTGTTTTAGCCATTTCCAAGCCTCCTCTTCTGTTTTTTATATTTTTATTTTACCACGAACCAAAAATCTAAACCGCTTTCTTCGACAGATTTCTGTAAAACAGAACAGCAACATAGACCGCTTTACGATCATGACTTAAGTCATCTACTTCGATGACGGAGGTGACCTGTCAAAATGATCATTTTGCGGTATCATAGATTCAAATAAAAGTTATGGAAAGGCAGAGATCCGAAATGAAAAAAGTGATGAAATGGAGTCTGATTTTGATCCCCGTGATCGTGGTGGCCGCTGCCGTGTTTGTTGTTGGCGGAAGTTACCTGGAGCACCGGGATGCGGTTGCCGAAGAAAAGGAGCACTACCCGGCGCCTGGTGAACTGGTGGAGGTTCATGATGACGGGCATACGATGCACGTCTATGCAGAAGGAGAAGGGGAGGAAACGGTCATCTTTTTGGCCGGATTCGGCACGCCTTCGCCGGTTTATGATTTTCAGGCACTGACGAACGAATTGAAAGACGACTACCGCACCGTCATCGTCGAACGTTTTGGCTACGGCTGGAGCGACGTGACCGATCACGACAGGGACATCCGGACGGTTGTGGATGAAACACGAACCGCACTGGCCCAAGCCGGTGAAGAGGGACCCTTTGTTATCGCCGGTCATTCCATGGCTGGGATCGAAGCCCTGCACTGGTCACAGACGTATCCGGATGAAGTCACCGGCATGATCGGTCTCGATCCACTGACACCTGAGTATTATGAGGAAAAAGGCGAATCGCCTTCGCTGTCAGGCGCCGTAACGTTTCTCGCCCGCTCCGGACTCATGCGCCAGCAACCGGAAGTCTTTGACGAGAATTTCGATGCCATGGCGAAAGGCCTGCTCTCAGACGACGATGCCGAAGTCGCGAGAACCCTCTTCCTCCGGCGGGTCCAGACAACCAATATGGGCAACGAAGCCGACAAGCTGACGGACAATGTGGCCACCGTTTTGGATGCAGAGATCCCGGACATCCCGTTCTATGCAGCCATTGCCAGTGAAAATCAGGACGGCAAGCCCTTTATTCAATCCCTCGCTGAAGAAACCGGTGGTGCCAGTGAAGTATTCGAAGGCGATCATTATATCCATCTCAATCAGCCCGAGACCATTGCAGATGAGATCCGGATATGGATCAGTGACATGGAATGAGGCATCCAAACATGCTGATCAAGATCATTATCGCGTTTATACTTATCGTTTCCGTGATCTTCCTGGTGCTGTTTGGCTATACCACCTGGAAGACGAAACAGGTGGAACAGGCGATTCCCCCGGCAGGTGACGTTGTTTCCGTATTGAATGGCGAACTGGATGTGCACTATGTCCGGGAAGGATCCGGGGACCCCGTCGTCCTGCTTCACGGAAGAGACGGCACCTTGCAGGAATTCACCTTGTCAGTGATGGATGAACTGGCCAAGGACTATGACGTAATTGCCATTGACCGCCCCGGATACGGGTATACAAAAAGCAGCAACCCGGAACATTTCAGTACGAAGCAGCAAGCCCGCATTGTAAACGATGCCCTCTCTGAACTGGAAATCGAAAACCCCGTCATCGTGGGTCATTCCTACGGCGGTGCCGTGATGCTTCAATACCTGCTGGATTATCCCGAACAAGTCCGGGGCGCCCTGTCGCTTGCCGGGGTAGCCTATCAGGATGAGCCGCCTACGGAAAGCTTTTATGCCTTGCCCAGGTATCCGGTCATCGGCCCCTTACTGACCAACACCGTCATCTATCCGTTGGGAGGCATGATGGCGGACAACATCTATGACCAGGCCTTCCACCCGGCTGACGCGCCTGAAACCTATGTAAACGTCATGTCATCCTTATACTTAAGGCCAAAGCAGTTCACCGCCACCGCTCACGAATTGGCACACATGTATGACTCCGTTACAGGGATTCAGAACCACTATGCGAAAATCCAGACACCTGTCACGATTCTGTTTGGCGATCAGGATCAAATACTCGATCACAAACAAGACGGGGAGCGTCTCCATGAAGCATTACCAGATTCCACATACCTCCTGATCGAAAATGGCGGTCATAAAATCCACCACACCCACACGTCTGAATTCCTGGATGCGCTGGATGAATTAATGGAAAAGTCGTCATAAATGAAAAAAGCCCATTGCGGAAGAGCTTCACCGCATTGGGCTGTGTGTGTGGCTTATGGATCGATTCAATCAGGTCTCACACCAACGAGCACGAGGGCAGCCAGTACTATCACTTTGCAGTGAATCGCCATATTACGCCTCCCGTTTTTTGGCTTCTTTTTCGTATTGCTTCACGATCGACCACGCGTCCTTGTGACTGAGCAAATATGCCACATGCAGCCGGTGGTAGAGGTCATACAGCATACCCTTTTCAAGCTGTGATTTCTCTCCATTTCGATCCATCACGAACATTGGTGAACGCTTTGAAATCAGCTGGGTTGCTGAAAGGCTTTTGCCTGATGTGACGGGATTCTCGATGACGACGGACTTGCCCTTTCCCATCACACGCTCCAGGAAGGCACCGAGAGCGCCTGGCACGTCGAGTTCATAGCCTTGACCGGTTTCATCCAGCGCCGAGATAACAGGCAACTTACCGGAGCCGTCTTTGACTTCCTCAATGGTCAACTTTTCAACCCGACGTTCAGAATGCTTCTGATTGTTTTGATTCTGGATCAATCGCTCCATCCGCTCTGCCTGGTTCGTGCAATTTCTTCGCACATCACACCAATAAGCGTTCCGCTGTTTTCGTCTGTTGGCGTGAATCACCTTTAGAATAATCGTTTTCGAGAACAAATAAATCAGTAACCCGCCTACAGCCAGCAGAGGAAAGGTAATCCAGCCAAAGGTGTCAGCAATCCATTCTCTGTAATAGAAGTACAAGAACAACGGCAAGATGACTGTACCAAAAAGGATCAGATAAAACTGATAATTGTCATTTAAGAAAAACTCGTATTGATCACTTTCCCCACTCCTTGGAAGGGCGTGATCGAGTATTTCTTCTTCATACGCATCATAGATCACGGGCTTCTCCCCGAAGTTCTCCCGGAATCGGTCTGTTAAATCTGTTACGGTATTCACTATTTTGTCCACTTGCTTCTCACTGTGACTCATGGAAAACTCCTTCATAACCATTCTGGTCTCTGTTTGTCCGTTATACCTTGCACCCATGATATCACGTTTATCCTTCTTATTTTCCAGTTTTCCGCCATTCAGTTCCTTACTGCGCTGCCGTCACCTTTTGCTCCTCAAACAGTTTCACCTCATCAATCGACGGGAGGGAGCGAAGGACGGACTGCTTCATCCAGATGGTGCTGAAGATGATCATGCCCATCCCGGAGATGATGATCGGGAGCACCGGGTTATACGCTTCACCGATGACGCCGCCAATTAATGCACCCACCGGAACCCCGAGTGACGCAGCGCTTGTCAGCAGTGTGAGCACACGGCCGATGTAGATACTCTCCACCTGGCGCTGGATCGCTGAGAAGATGAGAATGTTCAGGATGCCGATGGAAATGGCACCGATACTGAAGAGCACCATGGACAAGAGCCACGGCGTCAGTGCTGTGCCGATCCAGAGAAGGCCCGTCAGGGTAAACATCGTGATGATCAGCCGTCCAAAGGCCAGTTGTTTCACCTTCGGACTCACCAGGGTGCCGATCATGATCCCAAGTGACAGGGAAGCCATATAAAAGCCGTACGCCGCTTCAAGACCGTTTGATTTCAGCAGGGAAAAAGCCGGCACATTCGTCAGCATCACCGCCATCGTCACGTTCACAAACACGATGGAGAACATCATTTTCGGGATCAGCGACTTCTGAATATAGGTCATCCCGCTTTTTAAATCCTTGGAATAGCTTTTCAGATGGTGGTGAAACGGGATGTTCCTGTTCCTCGTTTCCTCATACGCTTCAATCTGCAAGAAGAAATATAATATCACGGTGAACAACACCAGCATGGCCGTAACACTGATAGCGGCGACACTGCCGATGAGTGCCGCAAGGATCCCTGCCCCGGCGATAAAGACGATATCCATCGCTTCACGCACCGTCTGCAAATACGCATTCGCCTGAATGATCTGGTCATCGCCCACGACCTTGGGCACCAGGGTGGAGACAATCGGATAGGAAAACTGGTTGATGAGACTTGTGAGAAACAAGATCCCGATCACATGCCACACATGTAGACCGATGGTGAGGTAGGCAACAGGAATCGTAATCAGCAGCAGCACATTGATCAGATGACTGATGATCAGCCCTTTTTTATATCCGGTGTAATTGGCCAGCGGGGCGATCAGAAACGCCATGACGCTTGCTGAAGAGATGGCAAAAAAGGCAAATCCGGCATACAGTACACTGCCTGTCAGCTGCACCACGAGAAGCATGCCCGTAATCAGATAAATCCCGCTCCCTGCGGCCTGAATGAATACCCCGAGCATCATGATTTGAAAATTCCGGTCTCTGAGAAATGCCTTTTCTGTTGCCATGGTTACTCCTCCTCTTTACTCTCATTCACCTGGAACCGGACATGGTAAGCTTTTTGTGTCTTATCGTTTCGTTCCTGGTAGGATTTCTTTCCGTAACTGAGGAGCAGTTCATACATCTCACCCGTCAGCTCCTCAAGGAGCTCCTCAGACAAATAGAGATCCGCCTCATAGTTATCGACCTCTCCTGGAGCCTGAAGCTGCTCGGGGTTACGAAAGGAAATCGCCTTGGCTTTATAGTATTTTTCAACGACGCCTTTGTTGGTATCCACATGATCCACCTCAAGAATCCCGTGTTTCATGAGCTGCTGGATATGATAATACGTGGTCCCCGGATTTTTATCCAGGGCATCTGCCGCCTGCTTCGGTGTCATCGGATGCTCATACAGCATGCCAATCAACCGTGAACGAAACGGGTTTGAAATCGCCTTTTGCTGGGCCCAGTTAATCTCCATGATCGACTCATCGCGTTTCTTTTTTCCACTCATACGACAACCCCCTTTTATTTGTATTTATAAATCGATTTGTAAATATAAATCATCTTACCTTAAGTATACGATTTGGATTTACAAATTGCAAGAGAAATAGAAAAGTCATGATATGATTCAAACTCTCTTGACTAAAATAACGTGAAGTGTATTCAGAAAAACCGATGCTTCCTAACTTTGATTTATAATTGCACAATTCGAATACCTGCAAATTCTCTCTTCTCAAAACACACATTACTCATCGACTTCCTTCTCATATAGTATATTTAAGCCCTTCACAAATCCAAAAGATAATGACATTATAATCATAATTTGTATCTATCATTAAAAACAAATGTTATAATAATTCTAATCATTTCCGCTAGGCAGGAGGAAAACAAATGAATCATTCATCAAAAGGACAGTCTCTGCATCAAGTTGTAAAGGACAAATTGGTTCAAGATATTCAAACCAATACCTTTCCCGTTAACTCGCAGTTACCAACAGAAGCTGAACTCTGTGCAACTTTCAATGTTAGTCGCACAACGATTCGAAATGCTTTACAGCAACTCGTTAATGAGGGCTATATCGAACGCGTTCAAGGTAAGGGATCATTTGTTAAGCTTCAAAAAATCAAACAAACATTATCATCTACACAAGGAAGTTATGTAGAGCAAATGAAATTACAAGGCAAACTTCCTGAAATTAAAGTATTGGATCTAAATGTAATACCAACAGATCCCGTCTTGTCAAAAGCGCTGGAAATCGAAGAAGGAGAACCCCTAAATAAACTTGAGCGAATCCGATATGCGGATCAGCAACCTCTGCAATACGAAATCGCTTATTTACCTTGGCGAATGACAACAATGATGAATAAGGAATCATGTGAAGGTTCATTATATAAAATACTCAGGGAAGATATGGGTCTCCCAATTGCCCGAACTGAAGAACATTTACATCTTTCCAAGGCAGACAATCATGTTGCTGAATATTTGGAAATAGCACCAGGTGATGCATGCATTCAAATAGAAACCTATGCATTCCTCGAGGACGGAACCAAGATTGAATACTCCATCGCTTATTTTCACGGAGATAAAGTCAGCTTTACTGTAGAAAGACATTATAACGAAACATAAAATAATCCGGCTCATACATTCAGTATGGTGCCGGATTATTTTATTTCATTATTTATTTTAGAAACCAGCCTGAATCTTTAAGTGCTTTTGACATTAAAATACTCAGTTCATTTAATCTGCCATCTGAATAACTAGAATACTCCATTAAAACATTGTCGATGTATGCCGGATGTGACATAATCTCAATTGTTTTATTTTCTGTTCCATATTTGTTCGCAATCCTGTGAAAATATTTTTCTTCAACAGCATGTTTGTAAAAACCGTCTTCAAAATAATCCGCATAACTCGAAACCCCAATTTGATTGCCCGACCTGACGGGTAAATCAAACTTTTCTGAAATCCTCTTGATTATCGGTTGGAATGGCTTAAATAAATGGATGTGGTGATGGCTATCAAGATGATTTGGTTTTCCTGCGAGCGAGATAAACGACTCAATCTGCTGCACCCATTCATTCTCAACCTCTTTTGGATCAATAATGAAATTATTCTCATACTCCAAAGCAAACTGATTAGATAGTTTGAAAAGCCCCTGGTCGTTGATTAATGACTTTGCGTTAGTTAGTGGACGTCCACTTGTTAAAACTAAATGAACTCCAACTTTTGTTAACCCCTCTCGATCGATTAAATCTGCTGCGTGTGAAGTACCTGGCATGTTCATCATCATCGTCGTGCTGGATACAATCCCAATTTGCATTGCATCGAGAATTCCATAATTTACTGCTCGGCTCAGTCCGAAATCATCCGCATTCACAATTAATTTCATTTCAATCCCTCCACCTTTCCAATTCATCATAACAACATGAATAGCTCTACACAAGCTCATTTTAAATTTGTAGTTACTTTTATATTGATTTGTAGTTACATATCTGATACATTATATTCAAGGAAGCGCTTACCTGTTTCATAAATGAATAACGGGAGGAAATTATTTTGGGAGTTAAAATTGTTATTATTGGCGGTGGTTCAAGCTACACGCCGGAAATTATTGAAGGTTTTATCGATAGATATGAGGAAATGCCCGTCGATAAAGTTGTATTAGTGGATATACCAGATGGTTTGGAAAAGTTGAATGTAATTACAAATTTATCAGAAAGGATGATCCGTCGCTCAAAAAAATCAATTAGTATCGAACAAACAATGGATTTAGAAGAAGCTCTGCAAGGAGCTGATTTTGTCACTACACAAATTCGTGTCGGGGGCTTAGAGGCGAGGGCAGCTGATGAACGGATTCCTTTGCAAGAAGGACTGGTCGGTCAAGAAACTAATGGTGCAGGTGGTGTATTTAAGGCTTTTCGAACGATCCCTGTATTGATCAATATAGCTGATTCCGTGTCTGAAATATGCCCAAATGCATGGCTGATCAACTTCACGAATCCAGCAGGGATTGTAACGGAGGCGATAATAAAACATAGTAAGCACAAAAAGGTCATAGGTGTATGTAACATCCCTTTTAATATGAGAAACGGTGTAGCAGAAATGTTTAATGTGCCCGTTCAGAAAGTACAGATTGAATTTATTGGATTGAATCATTTTATTTTCGGTCGGAAAGTTATGGTTAATGGAGAAGATCGAACTCAAGAAACAATAGAGAAAATGATCATTCATGATCAAAACTATTCACCTGCAAACATCGTATCTTTAGGTTGGAAACCGGAGCTTTTAAGAAGTTTGGGAATGCTTCCTAATCCTTATCACCAGTATTACTTTCAAACTTCTGATGTAATCAAAAAAGATTTAAATGACCTCAACAATCAAGGTACCAGGGCAGAAACTGTCCAGCGCGTAGAAGCTGATTTATTCAAACGGTACCGTGACTTAAAATTGAATGAAAAGCCAAAGGAATTAGAGCAACGAGGTGGGGCATTTTACAGCGATGCTGCTTGCAATTTGATCGTTAGTATTTACACAAATAAACAAGATATACAAACGGTTAATACAGTCAATCACGGCGCATTGAGCGGTCTGGATGATGATGCAGTGATCGAAGTTAATGCAATGATAGATAAGGATGGTCCACACCCAATTCAAATAGGTGATATTCCAATTCAAATTAAAGGTTTGATTCAACGTATGAAAAACATGGAAGAATTGACTATTAAGGCTGCTTGCTCTGGAAATTATGAAGATGCCTATCTGGCACTGCTCATGAATCCACTTGTAGCAGATGAAACTCTTGCTAAGAAGATACTGGATCAAATGATTGAAGCTCATCACCCATACTTACCACAATTTCAAAAAAGAAAGGTGTAATTATTATGAATGCGATAATGAACTGGATGGAACGTTACTTCATTCCTGTTGCAAGTAAAATCGGGGCACAAAGACACTTAGTGGCCGTCCGAGATGGCTTTGTTGCTATTATGCCTTTGATTATTTTAGGAAGTTTCGCTGTTTTAATAAATAATCTACCTGTTGAAGTCTTTCAAAATTTTATGGAATCACTGTTCGGTGAAGGATGGACAGCTGTGGGAGGGAATATTTGGGATGGTTCGTTTGCCATATTATCTCTTCTTGTTGTTGCCGGAATTAGTTATAATTTAGCTAAATCCTATAACGTCGATGGCATGTCCGCTATGTTGATTAGCCTCGCATCCTATATTATTTTGACACCAACCACTGAGGATTGGGGATTGGCTTATGCATGGACAGGAGCTCAAGGTTTATTTGTTGGTGTAATTACCGCTCTCTTAACAACCGAACTATTCCGTGTATTGTACCTTTCCAAATTTACAATTAAAATGCCTGACGGCGTTCCTGATGGTGTTATCAAATCTTTCAGAGCATTGATTCCCGCGACGATCATTTTGATTCTAGTATCACTAGTACAAATCTTTATCAATTCGGCCACCGATGGCAGTTTGCATGAATTGATTTTCAACCTAATCCAGGAGCCACTTCAAGCGCTTGGTAACACACTTCCTGCTGCAATTATCATTGCATTCTTGAATCATCTGCTTTGGTTTTTCGGACTTCATGGTACAAATATACTCGGACCTGTCATAGAATCAATTTATCTTCCATTATTAGAGGTCAATATCCAGCAATTCGCAAGTGGCGTCAGTGCCTATGATGTACCTTATATTATTACAAAACCATTTTTGGATGCCTATGTATTTATGGGAGGTTCAGGAACAACATTAGCACTGATTTTTGCGATATTCCTTGTGGCCAAGACAAAACATTACCGAGCTATAGGCAAAATAGCTGCTCCAGCAGGAGGATTTAACATTAACGAACCTGTTTTGTTTGGTCTTCCTGTAGTGTTAAATCCGGTTATGTTAATTCCTTTTATCTTTATTCCTGTGTTGCTTACAATCACCTCTTACTTCGCCTTAGCAACTGGGCTGGTACCAAAAACCGTCGCAATGGTTCCTTGGACAACCCCACCTGTAGTCAGTGGCTACCTTGTAACAGGTGGATCAATTACTGGAATCATTCTTCAATTATTTAATCTGATTCTTGCAACATTGTTGTATATACCGTTCATTCGCGCTTCAGAAAGCGCCGAAGAAAAAAAACAACAAATTATTCAAGAAGAGATGAAAGGAGAAAATAAATCATGACGGATAGGTCCAAAATGTCATTAGAAGAAATATCATTTCAAATCATTCTCTACGCAGGCAATGCAAGATCCTTTTCGATGGAGGGAATCGCACTCGCAAGAGAGAAGAAGTTTGAAGAAGCACGAAAAAAAATTGAGGACGCTGAATCTGCTTTTGTAGAAGCGCATCATTTTCAAACAGAGTTGTTACAAACCGAAGCAAATGGAGAGCCCATAACGCCCTCCGTTCTCTTAGTCCATGCACAGGATCATTTGATGACCTCGATGACTGTAAAGGAGCTAGCTGCTGAAATTATTTTTCTACATGAGTCTAAATAAAAAATGGAGGTTTCCAGACAATGAAAATACTATTAGTATGCTCGGCGGGAATGTCTACTAGCATGTTAGTGAAAAAAATGAATCAGGCTGCACAGGAAAAAAACATTGATGCACAAGTTGATGCAACGGCTGAGGCAGGTTTGAATAATGAATTAGAATCGACGGATGTAATCCTGATCGGTCCTCAGGTTCGTTATCTTGAAAAGAAAATTGGAGAAAAAGCAGCTCCTTATAACGTTCCTGTTGCTGTGATTGATTCAATTGCATATGGCATGATGGACGGGATGAAAGTTCTTGAACAAGCAATCGCTTTACAAAAATCATAAATATTACATTCATTTTAATATGATTACTAAAAGTCACCTCGTTATGGGGTGACTTTTAGTATTGTGATTTATCGCTTCGTACATTTAAAAATCCCACCTTCAGAGTAAGCGTCAAAAATCCGCACCTATTAATTTAGATGCGGATTTCCTATACTGAGTTTAAATTCGATTATTTGATCCGAATTTCCTCTGGTAATGATTCTGACCAGGGTAGAAACTGATCCATTTCAGATTGCTTGCTATTGGGCAAATGTTCAAACAAGTAATCCAGATAAGCTTGAGGCTTTAAACGATTCTCTTTTGCTGTCTCAATGATACTGTAAATAACACTACTGCTCTTTGCACCTCGCGGTGTATTGGAGAACAGCCAGTTTTTTCTTCCAATCACAAAAGGTTTTATGCTGCGCTCAGCTCTGTTGTTATCTATATCAAGGCGGCCATCCTTTAAGAAGTTTCTCAGGTGATCCATTTGATTGATAGAATAAACAATGGCTTTTCCAAGGAGCGTTTTCGGTAAGGTTTTGGCTCGCATCGTTTGAAGCCATGCTGAATAAGCCTCCAAAACAGGTTTTGAACGTTTTTGACGAACGTCATAGACTTTTTCCGGAGAGAGGCGCTCTTCCTGTATATGCTTTTCGATGCGATAGAGCTGGTTGATAAAATCCAGACCCTCCTGTGCAGAACTTTTGGTTGTCGAACCATCATCAGGTAAGGATTTCACAGCATCTACGAATTTCCTGCGTGCATGAGCCCAGCACCCAACAAGTTCGACTTTCGGTTTTAAGCCGTGATAGCCTCCATATCCGTCTACGTGCAAGTATCCTTTAAATCCTTCAAGGAAACGAATTGGATATTTACTGGCGCGTCCGGGTTGATAGTCGTAGATCACAATCGGCACACTGCTCATGCCTGATCGGTACAACCACATATAGGAGGTAGAGCTCGCTTCCTTCCCATCCTCTTTGAGAACTTGAACAGTCGTTTCATCGGCATGAAGAACATCGAGCAATGTTAAAGTCTCAACCATCCGATCGTAGATCGGTTCCAGCCACTGTTCAGAACCTTCAAGAATCCAATTTGAAAGGGTCTGCCTTGATAAAGGAACACCCAAACGATTGAATGCCTGTTCCTGGCGATAAAGCGGCGTCCCCTGAACAAATTTCTGGTCCATGATGTAAGAGACCATCGATGGTGAAGCAAGGCTTCCTGGGAATGCCCGCTCTGGAACAGGTGCTTTAACAATCGGGTTTCCCGTACCGTTTTTCTCACAGTCTCTGCAACTGTATAGATAGGTAACATATCGAATTACTTTAACCTCTGCCGGAATGATTTCCAATTCTTCTTTGACTTGTTGCTTCATTGTATGGAGCTTTCCATTGCAGCACGAACAAACCTGATCCTCAACCGGGAGTGTATGCTCAATGGTTTTTGATGGAAGGTTTTCTGTAAGGTCCTTTCGGACTTTGCGCTTTTTCTTACGTTCATATGTAATCGATTCGACCGTTGGTTCTTCTTCGGACGGATGTTGTTCTTGCTCTGCTTCATTAAACAGAGGCAGCTCCAGCTGATCCGGATCCGTTTTTTCACTGGACTTACCGAATTTTTGTCTTTGCTGGAGGCTGAGCTGTTCCTTGTACCATTTGAGTTGAAGTTCAAGTTCAGCCTTTTCCCGTTCAAGTTTCGAGACACGGTCTTCGAGATGTTCAGTTGTTTTGGGTGAGATCGCAGAAGATTTTTTCATAACGAGATTTATTTTATATGGAAACGCGATTCACTTCAATAGTTTATACAACTTTTTCAGGAGATAACTTTCTGTGGGCTCCTTTTTGATCAATCGGAAGCCCATCCAGAAGCCATCTTAACTGCCTGTCTGTAATGAGTAAGGGTTGATGGTCATCTGCTTTGGGCCAAGGAAACGTCCCTTTTTCAAGGCGGCGATAATAAAGCCAGAAACCATTATGATCCCAATGCAAGATTTTAATCTTATCCCTTTGTCTGTTACAGAAGACAAAGAACGACGGTGAGAAAGGATTCAGTTGGAACCCTTCCTGCACAATGGCAGCTAATCCGTCGATGGATTTCCGTAAATCTGTTGCACCTTTTGCAAGGAAGACTTGTTTAGGCTGAGCATGAGACATCATAATGCATTCACTGCTCGAAGAAGATTGGTGAGGTCCGACTGATCTAATCCCGAAGGGATTTCAAGTCGGCTATCATTTGGAAGGGTAAGATAGATCATTTGGGGATCAGGTCGGGATGTGGCATCAACGTTTACGGGTATCCAATTAGTTTGCGGCTGTTCTGCGGTTGCAAGTGATTTGGATTCTTCTTTAAATTTACGAATCCAGTAGCGCACTTGATGGACCGTGAATTCATCATTTTGACGAACCCACTCAGCTACAGACAGTCCAGATTTTTGGACCTCTTTAACTTTATGTTCCCAGAAATCTCTGAGGTTAGCATTCCTATTCATCGCGTCAACTCCTTCGTACTTTTACTATAATCACAGTATGAAGGAGCTAATAATAAAATTACACGTGCTTATTTTTGACGCTTACCCTTCAGATATATAAGTATCATATACCCTTGTCAACGAACCCCCACTGAGGTACAACGTTTCAGCGGGGGCTTGAGATAGCCAAGCAGGTCTTTTCTTCTTACGAAGAGTGACGCTCTGCGTGGTTCTTCTCAAATCACTGTTTTTGGTTGGTACTGGCGACGTACGATCGTTTTCCCACTTGCACCACCCTTCCGAAGAAGAGCAGTTCTTCCTAACGGAAGAAACCACCACTCAGAATTTAACTGGCGTGTGCTACAAGCCCCAACAAAAGTTGAGTACACATGGATGGTTGACGCACCCACTAGGCTATGCGCTAAGCAACAGCTTTACGTTTTTGAACGTCCATGATCATGGGCGTTTTTATTTTCGTTTTTTCATCCCATTCTGCTACTTGAGATTTCCGAAGGATATTTAATGCTGCATTAATGTCGGCATGGATGCATTGTCCATTTTCACAGCGATAGAAGCCGCGATATAGGCGCTTCCCACTAAAGGAGTACATCGTGTTATCGCCTTTTGACCAAACCGGAATATCGTCATGATCCAGAAAACTAGCTTTAGACGTGTAGCTCTCTTCCTGCTTAACGAAACGGATGCCTTCTTTGAGACACTTGTTCTCAATAGCCGAAATCAATCTGTGGAAAGGAATTTGTACGAACTCTTGATTGTTTTTCTTCCCTAAATGCGATTCTTGTTTCCAACCGGCATTATAACCCATTACCACGGTATCGACGTTCAGTCGTTTTATCTGTTTGAATAACAAACCTACGGTTTGTGAAAGGTAGCCGTCTATTTGGAGATTTCGTTTACGCCAAAGAGAAGCGATTTGGTTTGTCACTATGCGTTTCGACAAGCCGTTTTCGATGTTTTTCTGTTTTAATTCGCTTATCTTTTTGTTGAAGTACTGATTGATGGATTTTAACTTCTTTCCATTCATCAAAAAGGCGTCTCCTTGATTCGTTGTACAACTAAGAAGATAATCTACACCTAAATCGCAACTCAAAGCTTTTGTCGTCGTTTGTTGTTTCTTCATTTGAGACATCGGTACTTCGTATACATAATGAGCCTCAAAGAACCGACCGTTTTGCTTTGGCACAATTTCAATGTAAGAAATGTTTTTATCCATTAAATTCTTTGGCATTCGCAGTCTTAAGGGACCAAAACGTTTTCTGAAAGCAGTATTCATTGGAATATTCCAATACCCGTCCTGATCCACTTGGGGAACTTGATAGATTTCGATGACGCGTTTAGCCGTGGAACGAGAATACTTTGGGAACTTTGGGCGACCTGTGAAACCTTCAGGGGTTTCTTTCCACTTCTTTAACGCTTCGAAGAAGCTCTTTACGTCACTGAGTAAGGTTCTTCGAACCGCTTGTACGGAGTTGGATTGAATGCCCCAATAGTTCATATCGGCCTTCATTGCGCTGTCTATTTCTTTTGTTGTCGCCATTTTGTTTTCATTCAAATACTTTTGTTTAATCGTATATAAGCCTACGTTGCGCAAAGCCTTGGAACTATGAGACATGCGTTGCAGAAGTCGAAACTCCCTAGCGCTCAGGGCGTTGCGACCAATGTTCTGTTTTTGAGTGAACCGTTGCATATTGACTGTTTTCTTTTTCTTGCGCAATACTTTAATCGGTTTTTTCCTAGCCATTTGTGTCACCTCCTTTACCGACGTTAAGATGTTTACTTCATCCCTTGTGTTTCGATATATTTGCGAATGGTTTCAACAGGTGCGCCACCCGAAGTTAAAAGACAATAGCTGCGCGACCAAAACATTTCTTTCCATAGCGACTTTTTAATATGAGGGAAGTCGCGCTTTACTAAACGGGAACTAACGCTTTTGTAATTGTTTATTGTTTTTGACAAATCTACATTAGGAACCGAACGGAACAATACGTGAACGTGGTCACCGTCTTGATTCCACTCTTCCAACTTGATTCCCTTAGGCTCCATTAAGCGAACGAAATGATCTTTCAAATACTCTGAAATATTATTATCAATCACTTCTTTTCGGTACTTAACAACCAAGACTAAGTGGTAATATAACAAGAACACTGAATGATTATTATCATCTAATTCCAAATGGTATCAACCCTTTCCGTCTACACTACTCATTATACCATTTAACAAAAAAGAAGCTAGATATATTTTCGAACACTTGTTCTTTTATTTGAAACACCTATCAGTCGTAAGACTGATGGCAATTCATCACCACCTGAATCGCTGGGCTGACGCCCGTATCGCGAATCAGATGGAGTCTTCTTGCCTAATGATGATAAAACATAACGCAGCCTGCCATGAACAGCATGATGACGTTTCCGATGTTTTTGGTTTGGGTATACAATCATTATAATCAGACTTAACAATTCATTTACAAAAAGGGGACCAAACGATGTGGTACGAACCGATATTAGAGAAGAATCTTGTGCCGGATAAGACCTTGAGAATCGCTGTACGACGCCTGCTGAAAGAGCGCTTGAAGCAGCAGACGTTCGCCAGTGTCGAAGCCGAGCAACATTACATCAACGCCTTCATTCAGGATCTGAAGCAAAAGCCGATTGCCGTCAA
This sequence comes from Salisediminibacterium beveridgei, assembly GCF_001721685.1. Lineage (GTDB taxonomy): Bacteria > Bacillota > Bacilli > Bacillales > Salisediminibacteriaceae > Salisediminibacterium > Salisediminibacterium beveridgei. The sequence goes on from NZ_CP012502.1 coordinate 3,316,678, forward strand.
TACCGACGATGCCAATGAACAGCATTACGAAGTACCCGCGCTGTTTTTCGAGAAAGTCCTCGGTTCAAAGCTGAAATACAGCTGCGGCTACTGGGATAACGACATCAAGCCTTCCCTGTACCACAAAGGACTCGACGATGCCGAAGAAGACATGCTCGCACTGACATGTGAACGGGCGGATCTCAGAAATGGCCAGGCCATTTTGGAACTGGGCTGCGGCTGGGGGTCTTTGTCGTTATACATGGCGAAGAAATACCCGATGAGCATCATCACCGTACTGTCCAATTCGTCGTCACAAAAAGCCTACATTGACGAGCAGGCCCAAAAAGCGGGTCTGAACAATCTCACCGTCGTCACCGCCGATATCAACGACTTCAATACAAAATACCGCTTTGATCGCGTCGTATCCGTCGAGATGTTTGAACACATGCAGAACTATCAGCTGCTTATGAAGAAAGTGGCCGGCTTCCTTGAACCGAAAGGCAAGCTGTTCATCCACATCTTCCGCCACAAGAGTACACCTTACTTATTCGAAGTCAAAGGCAGCGGGGACTGGATGGCCAAGTACTTCTTCACAGGCGGGATGATGCCAAGCGCCCATTTACCCCTCTATTTCGCCGATGATGTTGCGATTGAGAAGCACTGGGCCGTAAGCGGTCTTCACTATCATAAAACGTGCGAAGCGTGGCTTCAGAAAATGGACCAGCAAAAAGACACGATCATGCCGATTTTCAAAAAGGTTTATGGCACGAAAGAAGCCAAACGCTGGTGGGTCTACTGGCGCATCTTTTTCATCGCCTGTTCCGAATTGTTCGCGACCAACAATGGCGATGAGTGGAGCGTCGGTCACTATTTGTTTACCAAAAAAGAAGCGCAAGGTTAACGCGAGACAGAACAGGAGCCCTTACTATGAAGAAACCAGCAGATCCAAAACGCCGCATTGCCGTCATTGGTGCCGGAGTCTCCGGCATCGTCGCTTCTCACATCCTGCAGCAAGGGTATGAGGTACATCTTTTCGAAAAAAATCATTACCTGGGCGGCCACACGAACACCATCGTCATACCCGATGGCCCGGATCAGGGGACGCCTGTCGATACCGGATTCATCGTGTTAAACGACCGCACTTACCCGCTGTTCAATGAGTTCCTCAGTCAGCTTGGCGTCAAAACGAGAAACAGTGAAATGTCATTCAGTTATTTTGACAAAGAGGATGATTTTCAATACAAAGGCACGACGTTAAACGGACTCTTCGCCCAGCGAAAAAACCTGTTCAACAAGTCCTTCTACAAGATGCTCTTCGGTATCAATAAATTCAGTAAACAGGCGTTGAAGGACCTCGAACAGGACAACTTTCAAGGGGAGACCCTCGGGGAATACATCGACAAGATCGGTATCAGTGCCCCGGCGAGGGAACGCTTCCTGATCCCGATGGGCGGCGCCATCTGGTCGTCATCGAATCAGGATATCCTGGACTATCCTGCCGAGAGCTTTGTGCGCTTTTTCAAAAATCACGGGCTCCTCTCATTCAAGGATATTCCCCAGTGGCAGACCGTCGTGGGCGGAAGCCACGCCTATGTTCATGCGTTTCAAAGGCAGTTCAATGGCCAGATTCACTTGAATGCGAAAATTGAGCACGTCCGCCGCACCGGTCAAGACGTCATTTTGCGCATGGAGGACGGAACCGAACAGCAATTCGATGACGTCGTCATGGCGGCGCATGCCGATCAGAGCCTCGCCCTCCTGGCTGATCCGACGCCGGACGAGAAAAAATGGCTCGGTACCTGGACGTATTCCAAAAACGATACGCTCCTTCATACCGACACGTCTGTACTGCCTTCGTCCAAACGGGCCTGGGCTTCCTGGAACTACGTCCGGGATCCGCTGCACACATCAACAGACGAAAAACCCGTCTCGGTGTCCTATTATATGAACCTCCTGCAGGGACTGGAAACCGAAGCGGACTACTGCGTGACACTGAATGCAACCGACGGGATTGACCCGGAGAAAATCATCCGGGAAATCCATTACCGTCATCCCGTCTACACGAAGGATTCGATCCGCTCGCAAACAGAGTTACCGAAGTTGAACGGGCAGCAGCACACGTATTTCTGCGGCAGTTATTTCGGGTACGGGTTTCATGAAGACGGGGTGAGGTCCGGCGTTAACGTCGCGAAGCAAATGGGGTATCACCTATGATCGCACATCTGTACAAAGGCGACATGACGCATGCGAGAATCCACCCGGTCTCACACCGGTTCAACTATCCGATTTATTTCATGTCCGTCGATCTCGATCACCTGGAAGCACTGGGTCAACAGGTCGCCTTGTTCAGCTATAACCGCTTCAACCTGCTCTCGATTCACGACAATGATTATCTCCTTGGGGAAGGCACCATTAAAGAGAAACTGGTGCGCTGCCTCAAGGAGTCACATAAATCCTATGCAGCCAGCATCACAACCGTCCAGTTACTGACCATGCCCCGCTTTGTCAATTATGCCTTCAATCCTGTCAGCTTCTACTATTGTTACGACCAGAAAGCAACCCTTCACTGCATCGTCGTGGAAGTGAGCAACACCTTCCATGAAAAGCATCTGTACTTTCTCGACAAAGAGAACCAATTACAGCAGGCGGCAAACTCCGGAACCCTTGACAGTGGTGCCATTGCCTATGGGAAAACCATGCGCTTTCAACAGGACAAAGCCTTTCACGTCTCCCCGTTCAATAACATGGACGGCGATTACCGCTTCCAACTGACGGATCTGCTGGATGACGTACAGATTCACATCAACCTGCACAAGGAAGAGGCCCCTGTGTTGACGACGAGCCTGTCCGTCAATGCCCTGCCGTTTACCGACCGGTCCTTGTTCCAGGGGATGTTCAAGATCCCTTTTACAGCGACCATTGCCATGCCGAAAATCCTCTGGCAGGCAGCCAAATTATATTACAGGAAAGGACTGTCGATTCATATGAAACCAAAACCATCCAGTGAGCTGACCTTTTCCACGGCGAAGCCGTCTACTGCTGTTTCCTTTCGCATGGGGTTGTTTTTCCGCTACTTGGAGCGCCTGAAAATCGGGGCTTTACACATTGAATTCCCTGACCGGAGCGTGAAAACCTTCGGGGATCAACACGCCGATTTCAAAGCCTTTCTGAAGATTCACAACTATGCCTTCATCACGAAAGTGGTCAAAGGCGGGGACATCGGGTTGGGGGAGTCCTATATGGACGGGGACTGGTCTTCTCCTGAACTGACGAATGTGTTCCGCTTGTTCCTCATGAACCGAAAGCACTTAAACTACGCCAAGGTGAAGCGCAACTGGTTCACCGATCTCACGGTCCGTTTCCGGCACTTCCTTCGTCGCAACAACCTGACAGGGAGCCGCAAAAATATCCAGGCCCATTACGACCTGAGTAACGATTTCTTTCAGACGTTTCTCGATGAGAGCATGACCTACTCCGGCGGGATTTACCGTCACGAAACCGACACCCTGGAAGAGGCCCAGAAACAGAAGCTGCAGGCCATCATTCAAAAAGCCGACATCCAGCCAGGTGAGCATGTGCTCGAAATCGGCTCCGGCTGGGGAAGCCTCGCCATTGAAGCGGTGAAGTCCACCGGCTGCAAGGTCACGTCGATTACCCTGTCAGAGGAACAGTTCGCCTATGCCAAGGAAAAGGCTGAACAAGAAGGAGTCGCTGACAAGATCACCTTCAAGCTCTGTGATTACCGGAACCTGGAAGGGCGTTACGACAAAATCGTCTCCATTGAAATGTTCGAAGCCGTCGGACACGAAAACTACGGCACGTTCTTCAACATCTGCGACCGCCTCTTAAAACCGAACGGCAAACTTGTCATGCAGGTGATTTCCATTGCCGATCAGTTTTACGATACGTACCGCAGTAAAACCGACTGGATCCAGGCGTACATCTTCCCCGGCGGGATGCTGCCGTCCTTATCTGCCATGACGAAAGCGATGATCAAGGATTCGACGTTCATGCTCAACGACTTGGATAACATCGGCATCGATTATGCCTACACCCTGCGGGAATGGCGGGCGCGTTTTACCGAGAAGCAAGAGGCCATTCAAGACCTTGGGTTTGATGAGAAATTCATGCGCATGTGGGAATATTACTTATGCTACAGCGAGGCCGGCTTCTTATCGAAACAAGTCAGCAACTATCAGTTCGTCTTTATCCGCCCGAATGAATAATCCCCCATCACGCCACATCGAAAAGCCTGCCAATGAAGCTGTTATCGCTTCCTGGGCAGGCTTTTTTCAGATCAGTCCGTCCTGCATGGCAATGGTGCGATCGACAAAAGGCAGCATCTCCTGATCGTGGGTCACCATCAATGTCGTAATCCCTTTCGCTTTTGTTAATGCACGGATCAGTGCCATGACTTCTTTAGATTTCGATGAATCCAGGCTCGCCGTCGGTTCGTCCGCAAACAGGATGTCGGGCTGATGAATGATTGCCCTGGCTACAGCCACTCGTTGCCGCTCGCCTCCCGATAAGGATGAAGGATAGGCGTTTCTCCGGTGACGCATCCCGACAGCTTCGAGCATTTCATCAATCACGTCTTCTTGTTCGATTTTCTTCAGCTTGATCTCGGCCACTCCCAGCATGAGACTCAGCTGCTCTTCGACGGTCAAAAAGGGGACGAGATGTGCGGATTGAAAGACGAAGCCGAACGACTTGGCCCGAAGCGCACGTAACTGTTCCTGATTCATTCCGGTCATCTCCGCACCTTCAAAATGAATCACCCCCTCCGTCGTCGACTGCAGCCCTGCAGCGATGGTCAACAGGGTGCTTTTCCCGGAGCCGGATGCACCCACAAGGGCCGTGATTTCGCCCTTTTCCAACGACAGGGTAATCCCTTTCAGTATATCTTCGTCCACATCACCATTCACAATGGTTTTCGTAATGCCTTTCATCTCAAATCGACTCATCTTACATCTCTCCTTGTTGAATCGCCTGCAGCGGTTCGATTTTTTTGATCTGAATGCCTGACACCGTTGCACCGAGAAAGCCGATGACAAGGAAAATCAACGACAGCTGCAAGGTCACCTCCAGCGTTAATTCAAACGGCAGCTCCGTGACCGCCACCTGGAAAAGCTGGCTGAGCCCTCCGGAAAGCAACAGCGCTCCGATGGTGATCGTCAGCATCTGCACCCACATCATCAGAAACAGGCTGCTTGTTTTGACACCGATCGCTTTCAAGATACCGTAGAGACCGATTTTCTGAACATTCATCATATAAAAGAAGATGGCAAAGAGCATGCCGCTGATCCCGACCAGGAACCAGACGATCATATTCAAAGACAGCTGTTCGGCACTGTAACTCGGGATGGTATTGAGAAAGGCATCGTTTGAAAAGGCATCCAGCCCGCTGATCACTGTCCCCTCGCCTCCGGGGATGAATACCAGCTGCATTTTTTCCGTCTGGAACATGTCCTGATAATCGTCGGGACTGATCAGTGCCACGGGCGCGTGGTTATATTTTTGATGATCCAGAAAGCCTTTCACCGTCAAATCTCCACGCAATGAACCGGCCGTGAGCGTATCCCCCGTATTGATTTCTTCCCTCATCGATTGATCGACGAAAATCTCGCCGGATTCCACTTCGCCAAATAACCCCGTGTCAAACGCTGCCACGAAAACGACGTTGTGACGCACGTCTTCAGCGTCATGCAGGGCGCCATTTTGAATGGACATCACCATGGCCTCATCGAATACCCTGAACACGTTCTCCTGTGTATCCGGATCAATCTCGGACATGTTAACATTCTCATCCGCTGCCTCGTCCAGATAAAAGACACCTTCAGGCATGTCTTTAATCAATGATGCATTATCATAGGACAGTCCATTCGCCAGCCCCGCAATCATAAACGTTAAAAAACTGATCAGAAAGATGATCGAACCGAGTATCGTGAATTTCATTTTGCTTTTCCTGATTTCCTTAAAGGCAATCCGCATGTTTATTCCCCCATGTCTGTGATACGTCCCATTCTACAAAGCAAACATGAACGGAAGATGAACGATCACTCTGAACAAACCAAAAACACCCCGGTCAAGAGAGGCTTCTCTCAACAAGGGTATAGATTATGACAAACGGAGAACAAGTAGGTTAAAATGAGATAAACTGCCGGAAAAAAGCAATTTTCATGGTTACTCAGGACGGAATCTTCTCCTGATTAATTGATATGCTTTACTACTTGGAGGAGGCACATTACGATGAAATTTACCCTGCCCGTATGCGATTCCTGCCGCACACCACTCACCTGGAAACAGGCGCTGGTTGCCCAGCGATTCATTAAAGAATACACCAGCTGTCCCACCTGCCAGGAGAAGCAGTTCGTCAAAGCCCGGAAAGATTTTCTGATCCTGACACTGTTTATTGCACTATTCCCATTACTCCTGAACGTGTTTACCGATCTTGCGATATTCCATTCCATCATCTTATACGCCGTCATCATTATCCTGCTGGTGATCCTCTCACCGTTCACGTATACGCTCAACACAGAAGATACGAGAACCGGTGTAAATCAGAACCTTTTCGAAAACAAGCAGACAAAAAAATAAGATGTTATACTGGCGATAACACAAAAAAGGAGGGCTTTAAATGGCACATCATACACATGAAAACCATACACACGAGCATTCTCTTTCCTGCGGGCACACGAAAATCCGGCACGGTGATCACATCGACTACATTCACAACGGTCACCTGCACCACAAACATGAAGATCACTGGGACGAGTGTAAGATCGAAGTTTCTGAAAAGAACCCCGACAACTGTGCGCCCATTGAGGCGAACTGCAACCATCATGAAGACTGCGGTCACGAAATGGTCCCGCACGGTGATCACTACGACTACGTCGTGGACGGCCGCCTGCACCACGTGCACGGTGATCACATCGATGATCACGGACCGGTGGATATTATTAAATAGGTTCTAAGTCAATTGTTGGGGTAGTGGCATTTTGCCGCTGCCCCTTTAACCTACTTGAAAATGTTCATTTTTGAATTGATGATGCAGTAATACCCGGAATCGGAAACGATCGTATCGTCTGAATCCGAATGCATTCCGTTTGATCACTTTCGTCTGATTGTTTAACCCTTCGATCGGACCGTTTGTATAACCATAGGCAAAGCTGTTCAGGATGGCCACTTCCCAATTTCGGAATGTTTTCAGGACGTCTTGAAACTCTTGCATCTCCGATGCCTCCACGCATTGATAGAACGCATGAAGTTCTTCTTTTACGCTTCGCAAATCATGTTGCCCAACCTGTTTCGCCGTTTCAAACCAATCGCGATAAGCTTCTTTCACTTCATAGGCTTCACGAAGCTCCTTTGACAAAGACAGATAGCGTTGGAGATACCAGTGTTGTTTCTCCGTTAAGTCTTGCGCGTGTTTATGAAAAACATGCTTCATTCGTTTACACTTTTTCCGATCATATTCGTGGAATTCCTTCTGTACACGGCGCCGAATCCGGTCCAGCGCCCAATAGATATAACGACAGAAATGAAACCGGTCGGCGACAATAACAGGTTTGCCCAATGCCTGGTCTACCGATGATTTAAAGGAATGGCTCATGTCCATAACCACGATGCGGACTTGACTGCCTTTCTGTTGTAAATAACGTTTGACGGTTTGGACCGCACGGTCCGGCAAAATATCCAATGGTTTTCCTGTCACACCATCTGCAATCATGACTTGATATTTCCCTTTTTCGGTGTCTCCCTTATACTCATCGATGGCAATGACCGAAGGAAGCTCCTTCACTTCCGACAACATAGGGGCAGCGATCTGATCGAACCTTCTCATCACGGTGGTTGGAGACGTATGAAACTGTCTGGCCGTGTCCGTGAAATTCTTTCCCTGGATCACACGCAGTCCCAACGCCTGATTCCATTCCACCGTGTGTCGTTGGTAACGTTCCACCAGTTTGATCTGTTCAGAAAATCGCTTGCCACATGGGCATACGTAACGTCTTCGACGATAGAACAAGACCGTAGGTCGTTCCCACATTTTCAGGTGTTGCATCTTCTGGATCCGGTAATCATGGACTTTACTCGTCCATTCAAAACAACATGGACACCTGTGCGGCCCGCGTTCCATCTCGATATGAAGGTGTACTTCCCCATCAACAATGGCTGTTTTTGTTACGATCGCTTCTTCTAACCCCGGAAAGTTCATGTTAAAATCAGTAGTATGCACGCAGATCCTCTCCTTCACTTTGTTTCTCGTCAATTCAAGTGTAAAGGATAGAGGAGCCTGCGTGTTTTTTATGCCCAAATTTGTGGCCATTTGACATGCTGGCTTTGAACCAATCAGCTTGTTTTTCATGAGTGACAGGCGGTGACGCCAGAGGGATCAGCGAGTGTTTTCATGCGACGAGTAACCGCAGGAGCAGAATCTGAAGATCCACTTTTGCAAAGCAAAAGTTAGCTGAAGACAAGCCCCTGGGACAGTAAGACACGACGAGGTACTTTCGAGTCGATTGTCGCACTGATGCTGTTTGCACTTCGTGCAAACGTCCGCCGTAAGCGATTGAAAAACAACTCTGAAAGCACAGCCATTGTTTCTAAACCCCAACATATATTTTAGAGCCATTAAATAAGACGACAAAGACCGTCCTCCACGATGTTGGGGACGGTCTTTTTTCATGCGTGCATATCAATCTTCATGCCATCTGTGCCGGTCATGACTTTTCAAATAAATCGATAATGACAACATCCTCTTCGGACAATGCATATTGCTTCAGTACCTTTTGAATCTTCTCTTTTTGTGTTAATGCCTCATCATCCACACAAACACATACATAATTTCCACTGATGTGGTAATCAACTTCCTCTTCCGGATCGCTGAATTCAACGCCATGCACATCACTTTCAAAGCAGTTGTAATCCGCCACATAAACATAGACTTTGAACGGCGTAAAATGAATCAGGATGTCGATCACGTCTCCGTGACCCCCGCTCAGATCAACGCCCAGCTGGTTGATTTTTTTGACGAAATCATTCAACAAAGAAATCACTCACTTTCTCAAAATAATCAGCTTTTGGATCCAAGATACAATCCTTTCCCTGCTTCTTCGAAGTGAAGAATGCCGGGTTTCAGTTTAGGCAATGACACCTTTTTCCTTCAGAATTTCCCGTGATTCATCATCCGCAGGTTCAAATCCTGATCGAAGCAGCTTCTGAATATAGATCTTGTTATACAAGAACGCCATCACCAGCGCCGGTACCCAGCCGAGCAGGCCACCGCTCAAGAAACCCATCATGACCGAACTGAAGAAGATAATCGAAGACCATTTCAGATCCCCTCGAAACAACGGTGGAAAAAACGCGAAAATCAGCACGGTCCAGCTGAAGCCTGCTTTAGGCTGTTTCGTCATTCCGTTTGAATCAATCAAATCTACACGCATATGGTACCCCCTCAAGTTTTATGATGATGCTGACTGCGAACTTTTATCTCATCATTATTATGTCAGAAGGATCCCTCTGACATCGGATTAATCACAATAATATCAGATTCACGATTTCATTTCCATGGTATTCCGATTCATTCAACTTCACGAAAATAACGCGATGGCTATCAAGACTGACGTCAAGAGGGTGCGCCATCGCATTCATCAATACTTAATTCATTTCATTCAATCGTCTTTCAATGTTAATGAGAACGTGGAGAACGGAAGAAATAAATAAATAGAATAAACCTCCCACTAAACCACTTGTCAGCATACTTAAGCCCCATAGGAGGTCAGGCACAAAAATAACCGAACAAATACCGACTATGATTAAAAAACAACCAAAATAAAACAACATTTCAGTAACCACTTTTGGACCCATAATGACACTCCTTATTCGATTCATATGACAAACGATGTTGAATTCATTTCTCTAATAGTTTCATGTTATCTTTTCTTAAATAGTCTAAGTACAGGATGATTCTGCCGATTCCGAGTAAAATCAGTCCAAAGAATGATGTGGAAACAAAATAGCCAAATCCGATATACCAACTCATTGGATGCGACTCAATGCTGCTTATCATTCGGCCGGCCGAGTTTATTTCAAATGTCACGACATTCAGATACACTCCAATGACTAAAAAAGAAATCATACCCATCAGAATAAAGCATAATCCCGAATAATAAAGTGCTGATTCAATCTTGTCGTTCATAAAATCCTCCTCATTTGCACACGTGTTAAACCTTAGTATTGATTACAAAAATAAGCGCAATCCGAACCTTGTATGTCCCACCAAATCGGCTCGGATCACGCTTGTACAATTCCATGTTTCCGTTACCTGAACTCCCTGCCTGTCAACGTCTCCAAGAGGCTGCAGAAATCTCCCCATTCTTCCGGGAACTTGTTGCTGCCGTACTTTCGGAGGGTCCTGCCTTCTCTTCTGATTTCAATGGACCACTGGGTGCCGTCCAGCACGTAGGGCTCGACGTACTTCGCTTTCCAGTTCAGGAAATCCAGCCATTTCAACTCTTCCACGAACCGTTCCATCGCTTCTGACGTAATTTCCTTCTTCTCCTCCGCAACACTATCCCCAAGCTGCCGACGCCAAGTCACATTCCTGCTTGGAAAATCGACAGCCACTTCATACGTGCTGCCAAAGAATCCGCCAATCGAAGCGGTGATCCCGGTGATCTCGTCATAGGCATGATCAATCGCCTCCTGCCTGTTCCATTCATACCCGCACCCTTTACAATGATAGTCCGGTACAGATTCATCGATGCAGCAACCTCCCAGTTTCACTTTACCGGCCTCAGCTTCCTGAAACAGCTCATATTCCGGCATCCCGTAGATAATCCGGATGACGTTCAATGAATGGCAATCAGGACATTTTTTAACGTTAATTCCCACATCATCGCCTCCTCTAGCTGGACGACCCGGACTTAATATTCCACCGTGATATCCACGTCTTCCCCGATGCTTTCGAAATCCTCATTGTTCGGTGCACTCCAGGTAATCCGGACATCTTCCACATCTTCTGCATTGGAGTTTTCGAGTACGAAGAAGATCGTCCCGCTGGAACTGGTATTACCCATCATGTCGCCACCCAGGTGATCCGACAACCACATGTCCGCCTGGAGCTGTTCACCTGTGGACGTGGCAATTTCAGCCTGGTCTGCATAAAACATGATGTCCTCATCGGATGTGTTTTCCACCGAGATGTCCATTTGAATCAATTCCAGCTGATCCGTTTCCATGAAATCAGCCATTTCTCCTGACAGTTCACCGGACTGGGCATTCAGCTGTTCGACCTCCATCACAACCGGACCTGTTTCGATCGTGTCGATGTCATCCGCACGGGCGTGCAGTGTAAACACACCACCTTCGTTTTCCACCGTCTCACCAACTTCCGTTTCCCAGCCGTCTTCTGCGATCTCGTCCGCGGCATCATCAGAATCGTTAGTACCATTCGCCTCTTGATTGTTGCTGGCATTCTCTTCTGTGTTATTCCCTCCAGCATTCACATTGGTGTCTTCATTGCCTTCATTGTCATTTCCGCAAGCTGCAACTACCAATAGGGTTGCAAGCGACATACCTGTTATCAACTTTTTCATCATCGATCTCCCCTTTTCGTTAAAGTCATGAATCATCACGCATTGCTTTGCCTGATACCTTCTATACTACCGAGTGTTAGGACAGTGACTGTCAGCGAACGTCAGTTCATTGAAAAAAATAAACCCGATTGCCGAAAAAACAGGCAGTCGGATTCATCCATTCCGTATTAATGATTTTCAGTGCATGAAAAACACAACAATCATCCTTCGCAGAGTTTTAAACTTTTTGGTTGTTATTTGTGACTCGAGGTAAAACTTCGATCACAACCCATCCGATCATCATCCCGATTCCGGCTGCGACCAGGTTCCAAATCCAGTCAATGGATGCATGGATCACGTAATCAAAAAAACAGAACAACAGATATAACGCTGCCCCTAACATCACTCTTTTTTTACCGTTCATTGTGGCTCAACCATCCTTTTTTGCGTCGCACGCGATTCACTCACACAACCATTTATTACTTATTTTAACAGGGAATATACGTGATTTCCTTCTTTTCTTGAAATTCTTTTTTGCCCGAGTATAAACACATCCAATGCCAATCCATCCAGAAAAGACTGAATTATTTGATAATTTTTCAGTTCTATACTATGATGGCTTTAGTCGGATCGATCGACGAAGACTGAAACCAACAGATCAGACACCCAGGTACATAACACCCGGTTTCGACTCGACGAATAGGGAGGTGAAAGAATGGCAGACGTAAAAATTACCATCACCGATAACGGGCCCGTGATCGTTAAAGGCGAAGTGGAGCTGGTTGACGGCGCGGGAAAGCCGATGGATTCCAAAAAAACAACGGCCTTGTGCCGCTGCGGTTTATCGTCCAATAAACCTTTTTGTGACGGATCACACCAATCCAAATTCGAAAGTGAAGTCAGAGCGTAACCACGCATACATCAAGGAGCACTCCGCCAGCTGCGGAATGCTCCTTTTTCAGGTTTCATTCAGTTAATTGTTGTACCCAAACCGTTTATCTTTGGTCAGGAGCACGTTCATCCAATGATGCTCTCTTCGGATGATGACCGTATCCTCGGTGGTGGATTTGTAGATTTCCAATATCGCATAGCGGAAATTGGATTTGATGTAGTCGAAGTGGAGTGCCTTCAGGTCTTTATTCCCGCCATGACCGGTTTGGATATAGTTCCGCCACCTGCCTAAAAGCATGTCCTCCCCATATGCCGAACCGACATAGCGCTTGCCTGATTTAACGTCGGTGATCAGATAAATCCCCTTCTGGTTTTCCAGCTCCGTTTTCCACTCTTTCTTTTCGACGACCCGTCGTAAATCCTGCCACGACAAATTCACGTTCTCATAGCCCGGAAAACCATCATCTTCAAAGGTGTCGTTGATGATCTCATATACCTCGCACTCGTTGATGACACTCTCCGCTCTTCGGATCATGTTTTGCGATTTGTTTTTAAATTTCACGATCAGCCTGCCGAAATACTTTTTGTATGTTTCGATCGTTTCATAACGATAACCGACACCGTTATAAACGCCCAAGTCCTCGGTGATCCTGCTGATATCAAATAACAGCCACTTGTCGTGATCAATTCGGATAAAACCGATCGCAATCTGACCGACTCGAAAAGACTTGTTCTTGGCGTAATTCCAAAACTGCCCCGTATACAAGCCGTCGTCTTTATCTTTAAACAACTGAATGGGATCAAACTCCTCCCTGTTGCTTTGGTTGAAGCGGATCTTGGTATGTTTCAACTCTTGTTCGGTCAGCTTCAAAATGTCATTGAGTATAATCACGACAGCCCCTCATTTCCAGTTTTGATCAACTGCTTTTCCTGTTATTGTATACCAATACGCCACCTTTTTCCTCCACTGATGGATGATGCCCTGTGTTACTTGAATCTTTCGGTCTGTGAACAGAGCAAAACCAGATGCACAACTGGGCATCTGGTGCTTTCCGTCAGTTCGTTCGTCTGACATACCATTCACTGAGAAACATTTGAATCTCATAGGACTCTTCTGAAAGTTGCCGCTCAACGAAGGCTTTTGCTTCGGCAGGTGCTACTTCGTACAGGACTTCGATTTCCTTTGCAAACAGGAGCTGTTCGTCTTTCAGCAGGACCGGAAGATCCGGTACCGGTCCTGCTTTGACTTCTTTACCGCGCAGCTTCTTCAGGCCATCAATGTACGTCTCCAAGGGACGCCCGCCAACAATTCGCACGCCTTCGTTCTTTTCATTCACCATGATGATGGTCGGAAAGGCCCGGGCACGGAGGCTTCTGGCAAGCGCGAAATCCTCCATGAGGAGCGCATGGCCCCTCTCCCCGTCTGCCTCTGTCACGATCCTCTCTCCGTCAAGACCCATATCCGACAGGATCTCACGAAGGACCGTTGCTTCTCCGATGTTCCGGTTCCCGATAAAGAGTGCTTCTCTCATGCGCCGGAGACACTGAACGGCCGCCTCTTTCCCGTGGATGGTCTCCACGACTTTGAAGACTCTCGAAGGAGGGTAGGATGACGCGAGAGGGTTGGTTTTCATCAGGGACCCGTCGATGGGCATACGGGCATGTTCGCCAACTTCACGCCAGTGGCCGGCCACGTCTTCCGGACCATGGATGCCGTTCGCCGGATCCACAGGGCCTCCGTGCCATTTTTCCAGAAGTCCGCCCATGACAATACGGACCGTGAGCTCTCCTTGATACATCGTCAAAAAGCGGCGAAGTACCGGTTCGATAGCCCAGCAGTGGGAACAGATCGGGTCGGTGACGTAGTAGAGGATTACAGGGGCGCTATCTGAAGCTGGTGCTCTGACGAATGCGGATGTTTCCGCCGTGTCGCCACTGATACCCGTTTCTATGTCGAAAAGCAGGTCGTTTGTCTTTTTCATAACAGTGTCCTCCTGACAGGTGACTCGTTGTGCGCGGATCCGAGCGAACTTGCTCGGATCTTCCGTATTGTGTTCGGATTATGGAAGGCTTGCTCGGAAACCTTAAGAGTTGCGCGGATCGCGGCAGACGTGCTCGGATATGCCAGATGATGCTCGGATTCCGGCAGATTTGCTCGACATTTCGAAAAGTTGAGCGGATCCCGCCTTCAGCCGTGCTTTTCTTTTAGAATATATCGTCGGTAGTCGTCATACGCCTCTGGAAAACAGAGTTTCATGAAGGCCTTTTTGAAGGCGATGGGATCGATGTCCATGTAGACATTCGCATTCTTTGCAAGCCCCGCTTCGGCGAAAAGGGACTGATGCTTCTGCACAACCGTCTGTCCTTTACAGATGCCCTCGGTTTCGATCTGAAGATTCACGCCCACCAGGATGTCGAACTTATCCGTCAAGGTCGGGTCAATCGCTGTCATCACGGCAACGAGGTCGTGAATGATGACGCCTGTCTGCTTGATGAACTTCCAGTACATGTCCTGATAGTGCTCGGCAATTCGACTGAGGATCTGGCCGATTTCCCCGCATTCGGTCCGCAGAAAGAACAGATCATCGAGGGTAATCTGCGTCTGGTGGGTGATGTCGAGGCCGATCATGTTGATTTCGATGTCTTCACCTAAGTCATAGGTTTCTTTGACCGCCTCTGGGTCGAACCAGTAGTTGAACTCCGCCACCGGCGTCCGGTTCCCGAGGTGCACGCCCCCGCCCATGGACCAGATCGTCTTGACCTGTTTCATCGTGTTGCGGTCTTTTTCAATGGCCAGGGCGAGATTGGTCATCGGGCCCAAAGAGATGATTTCCACTTCGTCCGGATGGGCTTTGACCGTCTCCAGGATAAAATCAACAGCATGCGTATCGGATTTCTTCGTGAGATCCGGGGTAAGCGTCACGCTGCCTAAGCCGCTCTCCCCGTGGACCGTCGTCTTCAGCTCGTAGCCCGACTCTTCGCGAAGCTGATTCAGTGAACCCTCCGCTCCCGGATACACCTTGCAGTCTGCGTCCATCAGCTTCACAATTCCCAGGGCGTTGTTCACACACGGCTCAAGCCCTACATTTCCTGCTACAACCGTGATGCCAAGGACGTCAAACCCGGCATAAGACAGGGCGGCGATGATGGCGTAAGTATCATCGATCCCCGGGTCCGTATCAATGATGATTTTTCGTTTTGTCATGACTGATTCTCCTATCATAATGAATTGGTCTCTTCGTTGAATAATGGTTTACCTTTTCAGAGCGCTTCTCCTCCTCAGTATAGTGGATTCCGCGGAATAGGTATAGAAAAGACGTCAGCATTGGAAAACTCGGAACTGACCCCATTGCAGTTATCCTTTACTGCAATGGGGATCGGGCTTATTGTTGCAGTAACGATATTTTGTGAAGTAAAAAGATCGTTAAATTGAATCTGAACTTATTTATGATACAATATATATAATCAAAATCGAAAAGGAGGCCCGCGATGAAACAGCCATATAATCTTCCCCTGTTACCTGTTTCGTTTACGCCTGAAACAGAGCTCTCATTTTACAAAAAAGTTGTGGAAGCGACCTCCAAACTTGAGAAGCTGAAGCAAAAGATGAATGACTCTCTCGTCAGTGAATCATTTATGGCGCTTCTGACTCTCCAGGAATCCGTTCAATCCACACGAATTGAGGGCACTCAAGTTACGTTCAGTGAAATGTTGGAAGATGAAATGGATCAGGGAATGGATTGGGAAAAAATTGAGGTGAGGAACTACCGGCGGGCACTTCAAATCGGTGTTGAAGCAATCAATACTGGCTATCCTGTATCAGAAAGGCTTCTTCGCCGCATGCACAGCGAGTTAATGGCAGAAGCCCGCGGTTCAAAAGGAGATGGAGGTGAATACCGAAAAGTTCAAAATTTCATAGGTCCTTCAAAGGATATAAAAGATGCTTCTTATATTCCACCCGAACCTCAATACTTGGGCGAATACATGTCGAATCTGGAACATTTTATTAACGGCCATCCTTATAAACAACAAAGCAATGGTGACTTACACGGGTTAATCAAAACCGCCATTGTCCATGCGCAATTCGAATCGATCCATCCTTTTTTAGACGGAAATGGCCGACTGGGCAGAATCTTAATCGTCCTGCATATGATGAAGGAGAATTTAATTGATTCCCCCTCTTTCTTCTTAAGCGAGGAATTGGAGAAAGAACGGTTTCGGTATTACGCTTTATTAAATGGCGTGAGAGGCGTCGGAGAAAAAACTCCCAACTGGGAGAATTGGATCCATTTCTTCCTCGATGCAACGATTCGCATGGCCGAGAAACAGTACAACAAACTCGACCAAGCTGAAGATCTCTATCATGAAGGCTTGCAAAAGCTATCTTCCGGATCATCAAAACATGTGTGGGGCATGGTGATGAAATTTCCAATTACTTCTGTGAAACAGGTCGAACACCATTCTGATCTCGCTGCGTCCACGATCCGAAAGGCATTCCGGGAGCTTACGGACAAACAGATGGTCTTTTCTGACGACCGCCAACGAAACAAGCGTTTTTTTCAGTATGACTTAATCAGAATCATGACCGATTAATCGAACCCTGGCGCCTGACCCCACTGCGGTAATGCTTTGCTGCAATGAGGGTCAGGCTTTTTTCGGTTTCCGCCATACCGGTATGAAGAACTTAATATTAATGATGCTCACTACGGCCATACCGAGGATCATGGTGATCAGTGTCTTGATGCTTTCTTCGAACGGCCATGAGCCATAGAGAAAGATCGCGAGTGCAAAGAGCAAATCAAACCAGATCACCTGTTTCGATCCGGCTTTCCGGTTGAAATAATCCCACGATCCGATGAATGTCAAAACAAATCCGATGGCAAACACCACCCCATACCACAGTTGAACATACCACCCGGGCATGGAGCCCAGATCTGCCGAGTCGGTGATGCCACCCATAAACCCTATCGCCCCGATCAGGAGCAACACACGGCCGAATACCGCAGCCAATTGCATACGGATATCTTTTTTTACTGGATCAGACGGAATTTCCGGAATTTCCTCATCGCCTGGATTTATTTCCGGGGAAATGAGCTCTCTGATGTCGCACTTAAACAAATTCGCCAGACGGATCAAATTGTCGGTAGAGGGTTCTGACGAATTCGTTTCCCATTTCGAGACCGCCTGCCGGCTGACACCTAACCGCCCGGCGACATATTCCTGTGACAGTTTCAAAGCCTTTCGTTTACTGCTGATGTTTTCTCCTAGTGACATGATCATATGCTCCTTAGCTGAATGTGATAACCTGATCCTAACGTATAGAGCAGTTGCGCACCACCAACTACATAGCAACAATTGGTTGCAACCACCGATTTTCGGTACATTAGCGTTTTTGAACAATCCAATCAGCGCCTTCCCTTTCATGCTCTCATTACATTTAAAAGAGCTTAAAAGGGAATTTTTATAGTGAGTGTTTTATACCAATAAACCTTATCAATCGTATCTGTCCAAACCAAATTCCTTCATCCATTTCAATTGCATCAGCGCTGCAGCTGCAGAGGTGATATAATGATCCGAGGGAATACGTTCGACAAGCAGAACCAATCTGAAAATGAGGGTGACCAATGACAACGAATCAATTTACAACGTTCGGACTATCAGAAGACATCGTCCGCTCGCTGACTGAATTAAAGATGACCGAACCGACAGACGTGCAAACACGAGTGATTCCACTGGCTTTAGACAAGCAGGATCTCATGGTGACATCGCAGACCGGCACGGGAAAGACCGCTTCTTTTGCGATCCCGATCTGTGAAATGATCGACTGGGAAGAGAACCGGCCACAGGCGTTAATTCTCTCGCCCACCCGGGAACTGGCGGCACAAATCCAGGAAGACATCACCAATATCGGCCGCTTCAAACGCATCAAAGCCACGGCGATTTACGGACAGGAACCCTTTGCCAAGCAGAAACTCGAGCTGAAACAGAAATCCCACGTCGTCATCGGGACACCGGGACGGGTCCTGGATCACATCGAAAAAGGGACCCTTTTTCTCAACAGGATCGAGTACCTCATCATCGACGAAGCGGATCAGATGCTCAATATGGGCTTCATCGATCAGGTGGAAGCCATCATCAAACAGCTTCCGGAAAGGCGCACCACATCGATCTTCTCGGCCACCATCAGTGACCAGATCAAACGCCTCTCCAAGCAGTATATGCAGGAACCAAAGCAGATCACGATCCGTCAGGAAACCGTCTCCCCGGACTCCATTGACCAGTCCGTCATCCACGTCACAAACAAGGAGAAGATCAAGATCCTGAAGGATGTGACGAAGGTCGAGAACCCGGACAGCTGCCTGATTTTCTGCAACACCCAGGAGAGTGTGGACCAGCTTGAAGACGAATTGAATCAAAACGGCTACCGCCCACGGAAAATTCACGGCGGTCTCGCGCAGAAGGAACGCTTTGCTGTGATGGAGGCCTTTAAGCGCGGCGCTTTTCGCTATTTGATCGCGACGAACGTCGCTGCCAGGGGGATCGACATCGACAACGTCTCCCTTGTCATCAATTACGACGTGCCGTTTGAGAAGGAGAGCTATGTGCACCGGACCGGTCGAACGGGCCGTGCGGGGAAAACAGGCAAAGCGATTACCTTTGTCAATAACCGTGAAAAAGGCGCCATCCGTGACCTTGAACGCTACACAGGGACGATCATTCCCCTCGCCACGGCCCCAACGGAAGCGGAAGTGAAACGAAGCGAAGAAGCCTTCTTTCAAAAACTGACGACGGCTCCGGAGCGAAAAGAAAACAAAAACGCCGATCTCAACAAAGAAATCATGACGCTGTATGTAAACGGCGGCAAGAAGAAAAAGCTTAGAGCACCGGACTTCGTCGGCACACTGACAAGCATCGACGGCATTACCGCCGACGACATCGGCATCATCACCATCCAGGAAACGAGCACCCTCATCGACATCTTTAACGGCAAAGGCCAACTTGCCCTTGAGGAACTGCAGCAGCGGACCGTGAAAGGCAAGAAGCTGAAGGTACGAAAAGCGAAAAGATAACGGGATGATAAACAGGTCCTCAAAAGAATTTCAATACAGGGGTAGTATTTCAGCTCCATATACGTTACAGTAGAATTAGCTTATTGAGGTTCGGATAGTAATGAAAGTTGAATGTTTCAAAGTATATTCCTCTGGATTTGGTAAATGAAGAGCTCAAGATGCAATACAACGTGGGCAAAACCCACACAGGAGGAATATCATTATGACACAAGGTACAGTAAAATGGTTTAATGCAGAAAAAGGTTTCGGTTTCATCGAAATTGAAGGCCAGGACGACGTATTCGTTCACTTTTCCGCGATCGAAGGCGAAGGTTTCAAAACACTTGACGAAGGCCAGACAGTCAATTTCGACATCGAGCAAGGCCAGCGTGGCCCCCAAGCGGCTAACGTACAGAAGTAATTCATACTTCAATCCAAACCCTTCACACGGCTGTGTGAGGGGTTTTTATTTTGGGCCTGAATAATGTGAATATACACATTATGATTTGGTATGAATCATTACCTTGTTTGACAAAGTAATTGAATTTCTGGAAAGCAAACAGACCTTGACGCCGTATTGGTAGTCAAGGCCTGTTTGCAGATCAGCGAATACACCTCAGGGGAATCGGTCATACAGTCTCAGGTTATGGTTGCCGTCGTTCTGCGTGTTCCTCCAGCCAGATAGCAATCTCCTTGATAGCGACTTCTCCTTTCGCGGTCTCCACCGTGAAGTCTTCAAGGTCCTGATTGTATGCGCTCTTCAATTTGTATCCATTCCTTTTCAGGAATATTTCCGTGACAGCCAGAGCCGTCCGTTTGTTTCCGTTATGGAATGCATGGTTTTTCAGGATCGATTGAAACAACACCGCAGCTTTTTCCCAAAGCGATGGATAGGCATCTTCGCCAAATAAGGTTTGTTTCGGTCGATGAAGAGCCGATTCCAGCAATCCTTCGTCTTTTACCCCTGCCGGTTCCCCTTCACCGTAACGCTTCATAATCAAATAGTGAATCAGAACGGCATCGTGATATGTGACATACACCGTCATTTATCGATCCCTCAAATTCCGGAAGACATCGTCATGTTCTTCAAAGGTTTCCGAAAGCATTTCCAGCAGTTCCGGATCAACACGGTCTTTCAAATCCCGTTTTTTCTGCAAGGTGATACGGTTGTCACCATCCACACTGAACGTCAGCTCGTCACCTTTCTCAAGCTCCAGGGCATCAATAATCGACTTCGGAATGCCAACGCCCAGACTGTTACCCATGCGGCTCACTTTTCTGACTTCCTGCTTTGCCATGATTTCTCCCTCGTTTCATGTACTTACGTAAGATTGTAAGTACATCATGACATGTGCTTCATTCCTCGTCAAGAACCAGCCTGTTCAGAGAAAAATAAACCTGGAGAGCCTTAATTCTCCCGGTTTAACTCTCGTCTTACTTGACCGGACGGGATTATTTCACGAAACGAATGAGCAGCGGAACACGCACCCATTGTCCAACTCATCCATAAATGAGCAATACGATGAACACTCCCGCAACCCATACAAGCAGCAAACCGAACAGAAAAAAGTTCCCCAAGGTCAACGTCACCCCGAGAATCGGGAAGTCTCCATTATCCAGCCCAGAAGCACTTCCCAATTCGTAAAAACTGTCAGAAAGCCCCCCTATTATCATGACATAAACAAGTAAACTCACAATCAGGTTCAAATTCTGCTTCACATGTTCTCGTAAAAAGGCAGAAGTGTTTACTCTCTTGCCTGACCCCGGTCTGATCATTAATCAATCATGCGCGCCTCCTGCAGTCGCGGTATACTGGGTGTAAGAAATGGGGGTTACCATGATGACCTTGAAAAAAACGACACTATCAAACGAGCAGCATGAGGAAATCCTCCAACAGTTGAAGACACGGTTCGATCAGCATAGGCACCGGCACGAGCATGTGGACTGGGAGGATGTGCAGAGGCGCCTTGACGAAAATCAGGATAAACTTTGGTCCCTCTATCAGATGGAACAGACCGGCGGGGAACCGGATGTTGTCGCCTTCGATACCGAAACAGGCACTTACCGCTTTGTCGATTGTTCACTTGAAAGCCCGAAAGGCCGCAGAAGTGTCTGTTATGACCGCAAAGCGCTCAATGCCAGAAAGAAGTATAAACCGGAAACCAGTGCGTTGGATCTGGCCGAAGAGATGGGGATTGAGCTGTTGACCGAAGATGAGTACCGACAGCTGCAGACCCTGGGCG
This sequence comes from Salisediminibacterium beveridgei, assembly GCF_001721685.1. Lineage (GTDB taxonomy): Bacteria > Bacillota > Bacilli > Bacillales > Salisediminibacteriaceae > Salisediminibacterium > Salisediminibacterium beveridgei. The sequence goes on from NZ_CP012502.1 coordinate 3,338,422, forward strand.
AATTCGATACGAAAACGTCCTGCTGGGTAAAGACACCGGAGAACATCCGCAATCTCGGTGGCGCGCTTTTCTGCGATCGCCGGTACAACACCGTTTTTGTTTATCACAATGGCGCCGAGTCTTATTATGGAGCCAGAGGGTTTCGGGGTTCACTAAGCGTGTAGTCTATTACGAGGAGGTGAAATAGATGATCAGTAAACTAGGGCAAGTCATGCTGTATGTGAATGATCAGGACGCAGCCGTATCGTTTTGGGTCGACAAAACCGGCTTCAGCATCATAGATGAAGCACAAAATCCAGATGAAATGAAATGGGTTGAAATCGCACCCACATCTGATGCTGAGACAAGTATCATTCTGCATGACAAAAAAGCCGTTGCAAAAATGTCCCCTGACGTCAACCTGGGCACACCATCCTTGATGTTTTTCACGGACGACCTGGACAGATTATATGAGAATTTCCAAGCAAAACAGATTACCGTTGGCGAGGTTGTCACCTTGCCCCAGGGCAGGGTATTCAACTTTTCAGATCATGAAGAGAATTACTTTGCCGTTATGGAACAGAACAAGTAGAAAATGATCAAAGTGGAAGTCAATGTACGTAACAAGCACCTGCCCCGGTTAACATGCCAAAACCGGGGACAGGTGCTTATTTTTTGATCCCACAGATAAAGTCTATACCTGAAAAACTCTTTGAATTAAAAAGTTTTTCGAGTATAGTCGTAAATTTTTTATCTATTCATTATTTTCGAGTACAGTCGAACGTTCCGAAGTCTTCCTGGTAAAAACCGTCGCCTTTTTATCAATCCATAGGTTTAACGGCTTTTTTCATGTGGTAAATCCATTACTGAAAAGGATATTCATACTGTTTTTCAGGAGGGATGTGCGATGACTAACTTATTTCCAAGAAAGAACCGTTCGTCAAACCCATTCTTACCGGACAACAGCATGTTTCCAAGCCTTTTCGATCGTGACACATTCAGTGAGCTGTTTAACGGCAACCTATTGAATGACAGCGGTCTGCCGCGCGTGGATGTGGAAGACAAGGGCGATCATTACCGCATTGAAGCGGATCTGCCCGGCTTCAAAAAAGAAGATGTCGTGGTCGAATACGATCAAGGCTATCTCACCATCCACGGGCAGCACGAAACCACCCGTGAAACCGAGGAAAAAGACCGCAACTTCGTCCGCAAAGAACGTTCTTCAGGATCGTTCCAGCGCAGTTTTCACGTCGGCGACATTGATGAGAATGACATTAAAGGCTCATTCGAGGATGGGGTGTTGACGATCACCGTCCCAAAATCTGATGATCAGCCCAAAACAGCCAAACGCATTTCACTTGATTAACTGAATGTGTGATCAGCAAGACTCCGGATCCAGGAACAGGATCCGGAGTCTTTTTATTTTATGGGAAAGTTTACGTTTGATAAACGTATGATGCGATAGTGTAACGAAGGCTTTTCAGCCCCTTTGTCATGCTCATCAGGCGAACCGGTAATAGATTAACAGAATCGTCGCTAAGACAAACAAAAAGTTCAGAAAAATAAACACGATTTTTTCAAGACGGGTATGGTGCATATCGATCGGCGGTCGGTAGAAGGACACACCTTCAATGATAAACGTGATCAAAATCATATGGATCATGAAATGCCCAATGATTTCGGTCATGCCAAACAGCATCGTTGTGGAAACGAAAATCAGCGTCAGCACCAGGGCAAGTAGGCGGTTGAGTATGCCAACGACGAGCAGATAGCCGACGACGAATTCAATAAACGCCGTCAGGACAACAAAGATTTCAGGTGAGAATCCAAATGTAGGAACGTTATGATTCAATATCACATCCGTTGCCATGGTCGGATAAACCAATTTCTCGACGGCAACCCAGCATAGGGACAGCCCGGTGGCCAAGTACAAAAACGGGAAACTCCACTGATCCAGCTTCGTCCCTTTAAACAGCAATATAAAGAAAACGGCCAGATAAAACGCGTAATCCAGCATGTGGAAAATGCCATATTCCCATGTCGTCATCGCAAACAAGATCAGGAGAATCACCCCTGCGCTTCTGGTGGCATAGGTGTGAGGAATGAGCAGGAGAATGACCGCGAGCCACGGCAAGAACACGATGACATCGCCCGGAGCCAGTAACTCCGGTGCAAACAGCCCACCGGTGATGATTTGCACAAAGATGGCGATGGCTGCCCCGTATTTAATAATCGGGAATGTGTATGGCCTGAACGTAGACAGTTTCTCGTCTGCTTTTTTTAAAAATGCAATGTTCATGGTTTTCGGAATCAGTCCAGGTAATAATGCTAATAAGATGGCGGTCAAAATGGCTAGCGTGATAAACAGCGGACTGATAATCTCTTCAATCGGCGCCCGCACCGGTTCGGTATCGGTGAACCATTTCACATGCGCATAGCTCGTCACTGCAGGAAGTACCAGTAACACCATCACGATGACATTGACTTTGATCATGATTTTTTTCACCCGACAAAACAGCTCCTTTTATTAGACTGTATTTCGCATACGAATCGATTCTATAAACTGTACCACAGCTAAACCAATCAGTAATAGTGTAAAGACTCGCCAGACTCGATGTGAATCCACCCTCATGTAAAAGACGTACGATTGGACCTGATCCCCGGTGCGGTGATCCTTTACGGTGCAGGAGTTCAGGTACCGGGAACCCGCCGCAAACCGGGTGACACCGGTACGACAAGGTCTTTGGCTATCACAAATAAAGTGACGCACATAAAAAGCGCCTGCCCCCGGTCATCCAACGACGATCCGGGGCAGGCGCTTGTATCATGGGCTTCAGTTTAGGAAGCCTGCTTTTCTTCAATGCGTTTTTGTTTGAACTTCTTCGTTTCGTTCACGATCACCCCGGAGAGGAGTAAGAGCGCCACCAGGTTCGGGAACGCCATTAACCCGTTCATCACGTCCGCAAAGCCCCACACGACGTCAAGGGACACGACGGAGCCGACAAAGAGCATGACGACGAACAAGAACCGGTACGGCATCGATACTTTGCCACCAAGGAGATACGTGAAGCATTTCTCCCCGAAGTACGACCAGCCGACAATCGTCGAAAAGACGAAGAACAACAGGGCAACGGCGACGATGATCCCGCCGACACCCGGCAAGTACTGCTCAAACGCCGCGGAAGTCAGCTGCGCGGAACTGTCGAATTCATCCGCCCGCAAATACATCTGACTCATGACAAGGGCGAGACCGGTAATCGTACAGACGATGATCGTATCGATGAAGACCTGCGTCATTGAGACCAGCGCCTGGCGGGCAGGCACATCGGTCTTGGCAGCTGCCGCGGCAATCCCGCCGGTACCGAGCCCGGCCTCGTTGGAGAAGATCCCCCGGGCCACGCCCTGCTGTATGACGGCACCGACTGCCCCGCCGGCCATCGCCTGACCGGTAAAGGCGTCCGTGAAAATCAGCGCGAAAGCAGCCGGCACGTCGGTTACGTTCATCAGGACAATCAGTAGGCCGGCCCCGACGTAAAAGACAATCATCACCGGTACGACGACCCCGACGACTTTACCGATGCTGCGGATCCCGCCGATAATCACGAGACCGACGAGAACCGACAGCACAAGACCTGTCACCCAGACGGGAATGCCGAAGTTCTAATTGGCCACACCCGCTGCTTCATGGGACTGGACCATATTGCCGATCCCGAAAGCAGCGACGGCTGCAAAGCTTGCGAAGATGACCGCCAGCCATTTCATGCCGAGCCCTTTTTCAATGTAATACATCGGTCCTCCCGACATTTCACCTTGTTCATTTTGAACCCGGTATTTGACGCCCAATATCGCTTCTCCGTATTTCGTCGCCATCCCGACGAACGCGGTAATCCACATCCACAGGACCGCCCCGGGACCCCCGACAGCCACGGCTGAAGCCACACCGGCGATATTCCCGGTCCCGACCGTTGCCGCAAGCGCCGTCATCAAGGCCTGGAAATGGGTGATGTCCCCTTTCGATACCTTATCGCCTTTCGTAAAGACGAGCTTCAGGGCGTAAGGGAGCTGTTGGAATGAAAAGAACGTCAACCGAATCGTTAAGTATAACCCTGTCCCCACGAGCAAAATAATGAGCGGCAGCCCCCACACGAAACCGCTCGCCGCATTAATCCAACTTTCTACTGTTTCCATTCCAATCTCTCCCCTCTCTCTTTAAATTGACTGAATATAGAAAACATTCTAGCACAATGCATCCATAAAAAAACAGATTCCTTTTAAATTCTATGTAAAAAAATTTATCAAACAAAAAAACAATCGCTTACCTAGAGTAAGACGTTAGAAAATACTGAAAAATGTCATTAATACTCAAAGTGAATTATTGAAATTTATGTTAAAATAGTAGGGGAATAATTCAATTTAGGGGGATGAAAATGGAATCAATTAAGATTCAAACGTTGAGCAATGACTTATACAAAAATTTAAGAGATTTGTTATTCGAGATTGACGCATTAGGAGCATCAAAATTAGCAGATGAGGATCAAAGTGAAACAATTAGTGAATTAAAAAAAATTCATAACCTATTGGTATTTATGAGAAATAGTTTTGAAAGGAGCTTCGTAACCATTACTGGTCTTCAGGGCAGTGGAAAAACAACATTCATCAATCAGCTTTATGGCTTTGAATCGAATGCTTTACCTGAAAACCCAGGCAGAGGAGAAGTAAAACCTATCTTATTAACCGAGAGAAAAAACCTTGAAGAAGAACAAGCTTATGAAATTCGCTTACATAATGATGGCTATTCGCTTGAAAAAATAGCTATTTCTCATAACGATTTGCATAATAAAAGTATGTCCCCTTCTCTTAAAACATTATGGTTTGAATTTGAAGTTCCATTCAAATACACAATGGATGAAAATAAATCCATCGTATTGTTGCCTGGTTTTGAGAGTGAAAACAGCAATCATCTCTCCCAAGAAATGCTGCAATATATTTTAAATATGTCTGACAGAGCTATCCTCCTTATCCGAAAAGATATGACTGCAAATCAAAGAAATTCAGATATGATAGAGAAAATTCAAAATGAGTATTCAGATATAAATCCTCTGGTAGTTATGTCTTTCAGTGACATCAATCCGGAAACAAATTCGGAAATAATGAATACTTTGATTGAAGAATTAAACATCAAAAAAGATCAACTGATTTGTAAAGGATCTGACCGTGATGCTTGGATTCAAGAGTTTATCGAGAAAGTGGACTCTTTTAATGACGGGAATGCTGGATTATTAAAAAGAAAACACCAACAATTAGAAACTATTTCTAAAGAAATTAGAAAAAATATTAACGAAGTAAATTTGTGGATCAATGAGGACATTAAAAACAAAGAATTAGAAACGTTGCTAAAAGATATGAGAAAAGATAGAACATTAATTTCTTTACAGACAAAAAATAAAAAAGTCTTAGACGATATTCAAAAACAATTAAAAAATGACTTGAATCCAGTAAAACAAAATGCGAAACAAGAGTATAAAAAATATGTCAATGAATCTGAAACAAAAATGAAATCATTGAAATCTTTTTTCAACTCCGACGCATTAGAAAATTCCATGATATATGAGGAAAAAATTAAAGATATTTGGGCCAGTAACATTAAAGTTCAAAATATCGAAAAAAAATTACACGTAAATTCAACATCAGCAATCATCCAATTAGAAAATCAATACTTCGGAGCAATTCAATCTGATTCAGGTAAACACAGCACTTTAATCAGTTTCTCTTCACTAAACAAAGATACAATGGATTCTTCGGATATTTTGGATGAAGAAACATTCGACGAAAATAATATCTATATAAACCATTTAGACCACATAAACAACTACTTCGATTGGAATGAAGTAGCACCGATAGAATTAAATGACAAAGACCTTGCAACACTTACAATTATGGGGACAGCTCTTGCTAGACAAATGATTTCATCAAGTGAATTGATTGAAACATCAAATCAACAGTATAATGAATTCGGGCATAAAAGTGGTAATTTGGATGAATTCAAAGACATTGAAAAAGTGGCAGACCAAACAAAGAAAAAGATAAATAGTTTTGAATTAAATGCAATATCAAACATCTTCTTAACTCGTTCTGTACTTAAAGGAATCCCTGTAGTTCTTGGTGTTGATGCTGCAGTAGACGGCAATATGACATTATTAGGAAATGCGTCCGCTGCATTAGAGACTGTCGGTATTTCCATCTCAGCGAAAGCTTTATTAGGTTGGATTGGTGCAGGTTTAATAACCTTAAAAACTATTGAAACACTTCATTTGCAAACAGTGAAACTAAATGCAAAAAAAGTTGACCTTGCGCAAAAAGGCGAAGAATTATTCGATGTTGTGACTGAAGATTACATTGAGGGGATTATGAATATCTATAAGGACATCTTCAAAACCATTGAACAAAGGTATATTGATTTACAACACAAAAGAACCAGCAACGATCCTGATTACAATTCGATGAAAAGAATTGTTTACATTTCAAATGAACTGAAATCCAATGCTCAATCTTTCGCAAAAGAGGTTAAGAATGAAAAACTATTATTTGAATCAAATCGCTGATCATGAGCGATGGGTCGTTGAGGCTATTAAATCGTTCAATTCTGGATTCAAAAGATTTCAACCGATAAATCTGGTAAAAAATGAAGTGAGAATCGGATTATATGGACCCACTCAAGTAGGAAAAACAACTTTTATACTGACTTTACTTGGAGTTGGTGCTAATAAGATAAAAGAGCTTTCTAATGCGCTGAGGGCTGGAAGGCCTCTAGGAAAGTCATCGACAATTACTACCTTCATTTATAAACGATCGAACGATAGGCTGTTTAAAGTAATTGATCTTCAAACGGATACAATCATGACGTTCAATTCATTAAATGAACTAAGCGAATATCTAGGGGAATTAAGAAATAAAATCGAAAATGATTCAAATCACAAACAGCTAAAACAAAGCCACACTTATGAACTGCATGTTTCAAATGAATACATTACTAATCCTGTACTTATAGAATCTTCAAAAAATTTTCAGTTAATTGATCTTCCTGGTTTTGATACCCGAGAAAGTAGAGAAAAAAGATATGTAGAAAGACTTTTAAATGAACAACTCGGAAGTTGTGATGTAGTAATCATTATGGAAATATTTAATCAGATGGTTCATCTTCAAAGCGATAGCTTCAGTCGGTTTTCAAATTGGAAGGATACCCCGGAGAAATATCGGGTTGTCCTAACGCGGTCTTTTTCTGATCAATCTGTTATGGATAAGGTTTCAAATGGATCCATCCAATCCAAGGAAGACATGTTGGAATACACAAACCATAATCTAAATGAAGTTAGTGAATTGGGCATTCCAATTGATAATGTATATCCTTTGGAATTTGGAGATTCGTTTCTTCAGCTATCAACATCAGATGTTTACAGTGCATCTGATGTTCTATCATGGCTCAATGATTTTTACTTCACTTTAGCTAATAGTCTTTATGCAAGCGGAACAATTGAAGCCCAAATCACTAATATGAGAAATAGTAAGTACAAAATGATTCAAAAAGAAGAAAAAGATATTCAGACCAAAAAAATAGAAGTTTCTAAAATATGCAATAAAATTACACCGAAAAATAACACTGTTAAAAAAAATAATGCATTAATTGATGAGTTACAATCAGAAAACTCTAAAATGATTGAGATGAATGATCTGTTAAATAATTTCACTTTTATTGATTTTAATTGTGACGAACTCGATGAGTTGAAAAGTGAATACATTTTCAATCTAACTACTCAGGATGACGAAAACAAAGAAGAGTCATTTTTATTTGCTGAACGCCTATTCCGTTCCGGTTTAAATCTCATTTCTATTGCCGATTTTTCTGCATTGACAAAATCTTTAAATATAGAACTAGAAAAAATAGAAAAAACCTTTGATTTAGATCTTTCTGATGACATTTTGCACCAACTTAACATGATATTATCCAGTTTCATTAATTATAAACAGATTGAGGCTCAAAAAATAATGACTATAAACAAATATCATGAACCATTTGACATAAAATACGAAATAAACATAGATCCAAAATCTTCATATTCTTGGTGGCGGAATCTAGCATCGAATGCAAAAAATAAAAGAAGAAAAATACTCCTACATCTATTAAGAGAATATTATACATCACTCAATTTTCTGGAGAGTGCTTGGTCAGAATATCAGAAATCCACACATCAAATATTACAAATAAAGATTGCAAAAAATAATTGGATCATTTCCAGTGTTGAAAAAAAGATTAGTAAGTTGAAATACGAAAAAGAATTACTTGAAACTAAAATAGACGAACTAAAAAATGATATTTCTGAAATTGAAAAGGAATGGCAAGAAGATAAAATGTGGCTCGATTCCCTGGATCAACACTTAATAACTTCTTGGTTAGAGGAATATGATAGGTTAACGAGGGATTTAATTCAGCCATTAGAAAATGCAATAGAACTCTGGGTGACAAAATATAAATTAAATTTATTAATGCTTCAAGGTGAGGGGCTGATTAAACTTGAATCAACAGAAAACCGAAAAATATAATGAAGCTATAACTGCAATAAAAAGAATAAATGATGAAGTGTACTTTAAAAATATGAAAGAACATTTGAATGAAAATGCCGATGAGCTATCAAATCAAAATAGTAAACTTGCGAAGGACTTCATGAAACTGAAAAAACAGGTTAGCAATATTATCATCGAATTTGAGGATATCATTGAAAATACTGATGATAAAATATCAGGTAACATAAATGACCTTCATGAAGAAATCAAAAACAATTTAACTGAAGTATCTACAGAAATTACATCAACCACCAACAAACAATCGGCTGAATTGAATAAGCATCTGAATTTAATTCAGGATCAATTAGAAAATACTCAACAAGAAATTTTGAACACAATTCAAATGAGTTCTTCAAGAATCGTGGACCTTCAAGAAAAAGAGTTTATTAAATACGAAAGTTTGCCTGAAAGCCTATCTATTGTGGAACAAGAACAAAAAAAATTAATAGATTTTCACGAAGAATTAATTTTGAGTAATGGAAAAATGAAATCAGAGATAAAGCTTAACCGCTGGCTCATTTCTATTCTCGGGGGCGTCAATTTATCTGGCTTACTTACCGTTATCTATTTTATGATCTAAAAAAGATCGTGCGCCTGTCGGAAGATTTTTCACTTCACTAGGGCAGGCCTCACGATCAATTCTAATCAAATGCCCACTTTATTCATTTTTTGATTCCTTCCTTATTCGGACCTGTCCCGTAACGACTTAACAATAACACCCGTGGTCAGGCAGTTTACCCCTAAACCACTTATCTTATTGCCTCAAGTGCGCGCTTTTCTTGATACATGATTCTTACATCCGTACATTTTCGAATACTTTGTTTATGTTTGTCAGAATCCCACCACTTCTTGCCGAATTTTGAGGCACTGTATGTGATCCGGCCGACAATTACCAGTCCCGTCGGGTCCGGGATCAGTGCATCGATTAATGTATCAGTAGCAAAGCTTCCCAGAGCATCAACACCAAATCCCAGAGACACAAAAACAGCCCCTTCAGCTGCTCCGGTCACCGCAGTTTGCTTCAATCTCTGTCCAGCTTCCTCTGCCGTCAGCCCATTTTTCCGATCCCGCCAATACTTTATTGCAGCAGATGTCATCGTCATAGTGAGAAACACACCGTTAATGACCAAGATATCCGCCATATGTTCCATCATCGATCCCTGAAGCATCTCACCCACTGGAATCAGAGCCTCTTCCAGCCCCTTCTTACTAAGAAAACCGACACCAGCCAACCCGCCACTGATCACAGCAATTCCGACGGTTTCTTTGATATATGTCAGACGTTTCTGCGTCCAAGGACGTGGATCTTTCCTCAACTTGTATCCTTGAATCGATGCATACAATACTGTGAAAATTACTGCAGCACCCCCAGCCGTGATCATACCCTCTTGAAATGTGGACAGCATGATCTCGTCTTGGTTATGCTGCAGCGTGATTTCCAAACGATCTTCATTGTTTTGAAATAACCCATCGTAACGTTCGTGTGTCGGATTATGAGAGTTACCATCATGCAGATGCATAAGATGACCTTGTTCCGTTGCAAGAACAACATTATCCTGGTCAGCAGCAAGGGCTAAGTTATCCGGGTTATCCCTGACAGTCTCAATGTGATGCCCTTCAAGACCATCTATAGGATAAGTATCTCCCCGTTCATAACCTTGAACCATTTGACGCTCCTCTTCTGTAAACGTCACAATATTGCCGTCGTCATCGACATATTGAAAAACCTCTTCAGGCGCATTGACACTATCCTCCGCAAAAAAGGACAGTGACGAATACTCATCTGAAACGCCGCGGCTTCGGGCGTAATCCATCGATGTGATGTCAGATGTATGATTGAGTTTGTCTTCCATGATTTCAAAGGATTCTACAGTCTCCTCCTCGTACGCCAAATAATCGAGTTCTCTTTGATCATAGATTTTGTCACTCATCCAGCCGGCACCTAAAGTTGTTGCCGCGACGGCTTCACCACTCCTGTTCGACGAATGGAATCCAGGACTACTTATCTGCCTATTAGCATTCATCATACGATTACACTACCTTATCCTGGGTATTCAACATTCGTTCAGTGAATTTTGGCTTTACTTCAGGATCCAATTTTCCGAATATCTCCTGATAAACTGCCTGATAATAGGCCTGAACTTCCGGGTGAAGAACATTCATATCCCAGCCACCCATTTTTTCAGTAAGCGAGACAAGGCCTGAACCTCCCTTAAAAGTTTTCTCATTATTTCTAAACGTAACAGACGCTTCCCGGAACGAAGTGATGGCTCTTTTATTGTAGTCCTTCACTTGATGTTCTTCATTTTCATTACCTCTGGTGAAATGACCAACGATGTCCCCGGTTATCTCTCGCAGTCGTTTCAATAATACTGGATCCCGTTCGATTGTTTTTTGATCCAAGCTGCCTTCAATGGTTTCGATCTCATCTATGAGGCTCTGATTATCAGGTTCACGCGATAGCCTTGTGACGGCTGATTCAAGCTGATCCAGCTTCTTTCGTTCACTTGCAAGCTTTTCTTCCACATGACTCTTCATCAATAAGTTCCCCGTTCGCAGATTCTCATTATACCGTTTTACTGCATAGTCCCATTCGTCGATCGAACAATAATCGAGCAATGTCCTGCTTGCTTGGTTCAATTTTCTCGCAGTCCGCATACGAATCTCCTTACTCGAATCCTTCAAATAAGGCTGAAGCGTTTGATCGTATGCTTCATGCAACTCCCTTGATTCAGGGAACTGGTTCATCGCAGTTTCTAGCATCTCCAACTTTTGTTGCGTCGACAAATCCTCATCACTAATACGCTGAACCCATCTGTCATGTTCAATCTGACGTTCGTTGACGAAGTTCTTCACTTGCGCTTTCATCGTACTGAGGTTTTCTTCCCACTCTGCATACACCTTCTGTGAGAGACCCAAGTAATGCTCCCCCATAATCCTGTACATCTCTTCAGATGAAGCCTGGATCCAGCTTTCAAACCTCTCCTCTTTTTTTCTATCCGCTTGTGAGATCATTTCTTTTAATTCTTTAATCTCTTGGTGATAGGCTTTTGCATTCTCCTTCTGTTTCAACATTTGCCCGGCTAAAACAAGTAAGACAACAAAAATCCCCATCACAATAACAACATCCAACATAGAAACAACTCCCTTTAAGATAAATTCCATTTCTTCTTTTGCTCTATATACAAAGATGATAACCGATCTTATTTATTTCAAAGTATAAATACACCGTTTTGAAAAAGAGATAGATATCATCAAATATATTATATTTTTTTGAAAAATCCTCTATCTAAAACCATCAAAAAGAAATCCCCTCAAATTCATTCAAGTGGTAGAAATCAAACATGTCCCGGATCTTATTTTTATCATTCTCTGTCAATGTGTAGTCACGAAAACCATTGCCTTGGAATCGTACCTGAACCTCATCACTTGAGCTGATCAATTCAAGGTCATCCATGATCGTTGGAATATCTAACTCGCTTAAAATATACCATTCAAATACGCCGCCTCCGACTTCAGATTGCCGATCAAAATAGGAAAGATCCCATGTGAAACGTTCGCCGTCCGCGTTAAAAATAATCGAATCGAAGAACACCCAATCGTCCTGACCGAATCCGGCTACGATTGTAAACATGCTGATGCTTCCTGATTCCACGATGCGCGGATAAAAACTAGTTTGATTTCTATCGATGTCAACGTATTGCGTTGAGTGACCTTCAGGAACATAAATCGTGTCCCCTGTCACATCATCATAGTACTCCGTGATCGCAGCCTGGAGACGTTCTTTTGTTTCATCTTCTTGAGCTTTTAGAGTCTCTTGGGTCTCATCGATCATTTCATCCAGTTCACTTTTCATGACACCGTAATCCAATAGCTCTTCCAAACCTTCCAGTACAGCCTGGTATCTTCCATCATCCAAAAGGATCTCCACTCTTTCCAGACCTTCTGCCACTTCCTTTTCATGGATCTGGGAAAAATGGTGCCTGACCCCCAATGCGATAATGCTTTAGTGCACCGGGGGTCAGGCAACTTAAAATAAGAAGTTTCACAAGACCGGGTCAATGACTTCATCCAGACCTACTATCGATCCTCCTCATCGTTCTCCGTATCAGCCTCCTCTTTCGGCACCTCACTCTGTGGCGCGGGCTGTGATGTAAGAAGGGCCATTTTAAACAAATGATTGGCAAGGACAACAAAGACGAGAGCAAGGACAAAAAATGCGATCATATAGTTGGCGTTGATAATATAATTGTATGCATCCCCGCCGACATAAGCGTTCACAGGTGTAGCACCAAAGCCCTCCGAGTTATCATAGTACCAATATTTATAGAACCCGAAACCTGCAGAGACAACAGCAAAAAAGTAAAAAAGATAGGCTGCTTCTTTCATACGATCTCCTCCAGTCGATTGATCTGATTTCCGTAAACAACATGAATGATTGCAATGGATCCCATACAAATGACAAGCACGTCAGAAACGTATACCGGAGGAAGGCACCCGTTCAATCCCACATCATAAATAACTCTTCAGACAGAGTACCTTCTTTGCAGTTCGGGCATGCACGACCCGGTAAATCCGCTTCTTCCACAATGGACAGACGCCGGCTTCGGCAGTTCTGGCAACGAAAGGCGGTTTCATAGACCTTGTTGTCATCGTATTTGATATACATGTATGGCTTATCCATGATTTCATCACAAGCCTCACAGGCATAGCTACGATATTCAAAGAGATAGTCATGCACCTGATTTTTCACGAGCTGCCTGATTTTCTTTCTTGCAGCTGGGGTACAGCTTTCCAGACAGTTCTCGAAATGATAATGATGCATGCCAATTCCTGTAGTGATCATTCTTGAGTACCCGCAGAGCTGGCAGCTTAGTGAGACCCCACTTCCCATTACCTTGACCTCCATTCAGTTACAATAAACTTTCACCAAGCAACTCACATCTTTACTCCATAACAATTTCCCAATCTCCTGTTCCTGTAATTTCAAAGATAAAAGAACTGCTGTCAACGCGGACGGTTCCGGCATAGTTGTCCGTCGTGTTGACGAGAAGATCCCGGCCACCAGAGTGATACGCTTTAACGGCAAAGTGACGCTCTGCACTGTTTCCTGTGATGCTCGCTACACCACTTGAACCGAGGTACAAGAGAACATCATCACCATGACCCTGATAGGATTCATCCATGATGGATGCAGCTGCAAGGTCATCGATGACAATTTCCCAGTCCCCCGCTGCACTGACCTCAAGATAGGACGTATGCACCTCCAAGTCGAGGACCGTTCCGCTGTAGCTGTCCGTTGTATTGACGAACAGTTTCGTAGCGTTCCCTGCATCATCAAATCCTCTGACGGCGAAATGTCTGCTTGCACTGTTTCCATCAATCCGCAATATAAAGATCCCATCGGGTTTTTCGATCGGGAAGAAATCATCCCCGCTGCCTGCATACGTTACCGCTTCAAAAGGCGGAATGACTTCTTCCTTTTCGTACGTGACTAGATCGTAATAAAGCGTTTTTCGGTCATGCTCCAGATCCTCAGAAACATCTTCACCGACAAACACATAATCCTTCATAAAAATACCGTCATACAGTGCATCATCCTCAGGAAGATCATTCAATAGAATAAACGATTGAATCAGCACCTGCCCCGCGGGATAACCCGAGATGTCCACTTCATGATAAAACGACCCATCCTCCACTTCGATTTTCGCATTGTCGAAAACATTCAGATCCTCTTCATGGTCCAGTTCAAAAGAAACCAATGACCCATCGGGCAAATTCGTCGTTCCCTCTAGCATCACCATGTCCTGTTCAACACTCACTGTTGGATCCATGCTGAACGGAATTTCCCTCGGCTCAATCTATTCCTCTTCGGGTTCCTCTTCCGGGAGATCAGTCTCGACAACCTCCATGTTTTCATCATCTGCCTGGACATCCTCAACAAGTTCTTCTGAGCAGGCTACTAACAGCAGGGACACCAAAGACACAGCAGTCAACAGGGTAATTCTTTTCATGCTTCACTCCTCCTTTTTTGAGTACGGATGATGGCTGCATCTTGTCTGTGCATGTCAAACATGACTTTTTTTCAGTATACGTCGATCAGTGTCAGCTACTGTCAGCGATCAAAAGTTCGTGCAAAATATTTATTTGATCAATGATTCAAAAAGTAAGCATAAAAATACCTGCCCAACTTGATATGCAAAGGTCAAGATAGGCAGGCAGCTTGTACTAGATGCCATGATTTTGTTTGAATTTCGGTGCCGGACACACAATGCGGTAATGCTTTACTGCATCGGGGGTCAGGCACCTTGCTTCTGATTGAAAGACCTTCCTGATTCTGTAACGTATTGATAGAATAAATGTCGGACATTATTAGTATCCTTTCCTACAACACGCAGTTGTTGTCAGCGCTATAACTGAAGTAAAAGTGGGCTTGGATGACTAGCAAGTCCTTTTTTTATGAATAGATCAAATCCTGTAAATCACTGCATACCCGATTACGCCCAGATTCTTTTGCATGGTACAACAACTTATCAGCTCGATTAACCAATGAATCAACTGTATCATCTTGTTGCATCTCTTCAACACCTAAACTGATCGTGATTGGATGATCATCGATAAATGAATACGACTCAACTTGTCCTTGAATTGTTTCAGCCAGCTTTTTAGCTTGATCTTTCGTTTGATAAGATAAGATAATAAACTCCTCACCACCCCACCTTCCAAGGTAAGATTGATCAGATAACTCGTTCTCGATTAATTTTGTCAGTTCAATCAAAACCTTATCGCCAATTAAGTGCCCATGAATATCGTTCACCTTTTTAAAAAAATCAATGTCTAACATGATAACAGAGACTGGTTTCTCTTTGTTTTTGTATGAAAGATGCAACCATTCGTAGATCTGTCTCCGGTTTGCGACACCTGTCAATTCATCTTTAAAAGCTAATTCAGTCAATAATTCATTTTGAGCATTATTATGTATAATCTTTCTGAAGAAATATAGAAATATAATGTAAACAAAAATTGATAAATTGTAATGAAGTGCTTGTTCTCGAATTCCAATTGGAAGATCGCTCCAATAAATGAAAAACAGACTGAAATTAAAAATCCAAATTATAAGGGAATATACAAATGCCTTTACATCCATAAGAATAATAAAAATAAAAATAAATAACAGTGGTGTCCAAAACGGTGCTGCACCAATAGATAATTCTTGATTTTGAACAATTCGTTCAACAACTACCTCTTGAAATTTGAGAATGTGAAAGACACCAATTAAAATTAAATTCATAATCTCCACAAAATTGAATCCCCTATTTAGGATAAGTAAAATCCATCCTGCCGAATATGCAATGATTAAAACAGGTAATAAAATCGGATCATACGTTTTTGTAGGGTCCAGGAAAAAAATATAGCTAAACGCTGATGAAAAAATAATAACTGGAAAAATTAAGATGTAAAATTTTCGTTTTAATTGTTCAAACTGATTCAAATTTATTTTCCCCATATACATCCTCCTGTTTGTAATAAAAACCAGCAAAATACGTAAAGTTACGCATGTCCATTATCTTATTTATCAGTCCGAATTACAATTACATCCTTCATCTGCTTCATAAATACGACAAAGCTCCTCCTCTTTTTTACAGATATAGTTGCTTTCGCATCAAAAATCATCCAAATGATTCATGCAAGGGGGTCAGGCACCTTTCTTCTTAAGCAAGTGAATGATTCAGGATATGGCTATTAAAAATTGAGCATAACTGCGCCTGACGGGTTCCCCGAAAGATCTTGTTCTTTTCCATGTATCCTGCTAAAGTTGGCTGTATGACTGTACGAACCGATAAAAGGAGAATTGATCCATGATCTATACTGCCAAATCTCCGCGCGTGATTCTGTCCATCATGTTCCTCTTCATGCTCATCACGAGGATCACGACGCCCTATGAAGGACTGTTTATCCATCTTCAGACCGCTGCCCTGGTCGTCTTTTTCGTGGCACTCTTCGTGACATACCGTTTTGAAATCAGGAGCCATAAGCTGACGTATCAGGTCCACCTCATGGGGATACCCATTTACACACGTGACCTCTTGCCAAAAGAGATAGACTTCATCGCCTTTAAACGCGGCAGCTGGGGAGAGAAAGCGGCGATCGTCAAGCCTGTGAAGGGGATGCCGGTAAGGGTGATCCGTTTCACACCGAATGACGTCGCTGAGAAGCTCGAAACGTTTGCGGAGGAACACCGCATCGACTATTCCTGAGAGATGTCTGATCACCGAAGCAAAGAATGATCCACATACAAAAACGGATCTGCGGGGCACATTCCGTCAGATCCGTTTTTCTTTTTATTCTGTTCGAATGATTTCGTTCCCAAGGAATAAAAGACTCCCCGCAACCCCCGTTGCCATGAGCTTGAACGGCATGCTTATCATATCCTAAACAGCTCTTCAGTCTTTCGAATCTTAAATAATGGATAGCGTGTTGCAGGAGCAGTTAATTGCCACTCCATTATTCCGTTAAACCAAGCAGTGTTAAAACGGAAGATAATATGAAGCCGGTACCCATGATGATCATTATGCTTCTTATGATTCCATTTAATCTCGGTGGATTTGAGAAAAGAGCCCCAAAACCAAAAAGCAAGA
This sequence comes from Salisediminibacterium beveridgei, assembly GCF_001721685.1. Taxonomy (GTDB): domain Bacteria; phylum Bacillota; class Bacilli; order Bacillales; family Salisediminibacteriaceae; genus Salisediminibacterium; species Salisediminibacterium beveridgei. The sequence continues at coordinate 3,355,659 of NZ_CP012502.1, forward strand.
AAACAACACCTGTCGTAAAACTGATGAAAAATGCCATTTAGCCCTCCTTGTTCAGCTCCTGAACGAAAAATAATTTGGTGTCTGTCCCTCCGATACTCTAATACTTCACTGCGCTGGGGGTCAGGCACCCATAAGCGAAAACCGATAGTACTTTTATTATGCCAAAAACAACTGTGCTTATATTCTGGGTTCAATCTGCCGAAACCGTTAAAGCGGTAGTTTGATTCAACCTGGTTACTCTGATTACTTGTAGTCTCGTGCCTGACTCCTGATGCGATAATGCTTTACTGCACCGAGGGTCACGCACCTTAATAAGTTTTAGGCGAATTGGAGATCTCTAATCCCCTGTACTCATATATATCACAAAAAAAGCACCCCTGAGAATGCTGATATATCTAAAAATCTTTAGGGTATACCTCGCGCAAGTGTTTTACGCATTCCGGTATACCTGTATTTAACTCTTCTTTATTATATTCCATATGAGTCTTTTTCTTGAGATAGTTATAATCTTTAACTAAAGTAGTTATAAAATTATATATTAGTAATTCATCATATTTGTTAATATTTGCAACATATAAGAGACCGTATTCTAATAATTGATTTGTTGCATACCCGGCATTGTTTAATAAAAATGATTCCATATATTCTCTTTCGGTAAAGCCTTTATCTTTGATAGTCCCCAAGTTAAGTTGTTTTTGACCTATAGGAAGGTCATTTGCAACGCCTAAACGCGCGGAAACTATTCCATACATAGGCCCGTAAAATGTGCTTATTTGTTCTCTCCTTCGTATCTGTTTTTCTCTATAAGGAGTTACTAAAAAGTGATTAATAATTGCTATTAATAATGCAACAGACGCCGAAATTATCGCACTTAAAATAACGTTGTCCATATAATCCCCCCTAAAACAACTTATTCGACAGATGGAGGAGATTTCCTGCAATGAAAAACCTTAAATAAGTAGGGGATGACCTCACAAAGGCGGTTTTCGGTATGAATTTTGATAGGACCTCGCCGGCCATCCTTCCACGGTATCAACTTAACAAGGATTAACTGACTAAAAGTGCAGTTTTTATCTCCATTCCAACAATTCTATCGTTGCTTAGATGATTTGGTTACTCCAAATCTCGCACATTTCCCCCAATGCGGTAATTCTTTAGCGCATTCGGGTCAGGCCCTTTTCACTAGGAATTACTATTGGGTAAATATTTGCTAGCTGATTCTTTAAACTTTGCATCTATTTGTATAACTGTCGCTGGATTCTCACCTGATTCTAACCTTTTTTTGTGACTTTCCATTACTTCATTAATCCGGTTTGATGAACTCCCATTATCAATCAGCAAAAAAATTTTATTATCTGTTCCTTCAGACTTCGCATATTCTTCAATTTGGACTTCAAATCCATGAAGGGTTTTGGGATTAGATGTTAACTTGATCTCCACTACCGTTTTATCTTCACCTCGACTAATTTTAAAATCAACTGGTCCTCTGCCTGCATTCGATTCTGGACTAATATCTATATCATTTATTTTGCAATAATAAGCTGCAATCCCGTGTAAAGTCTTTTGAATTATTTTCTCTTCATTCCGTGTATTAATTCCTTTAGAAAAAATAGTATACCCCTTTTGGTTTTCAATCCATTTCTTATATTCATTTATTATTTCTTTAGCTGATTCATAAGAGTTCTTCTTTGATAGATGAAGTTTTTCTTTTTCATTTGTGATGATGTTGATTAACCTATTAATTTTATAATTTATATTCTGATATACATCATACTTAGTTACTTCAGTAGATTTATAATCGTCGATTACTTTACTGACAAGGTCAGGTTTCATGAAAATAAAATCCTTTATGTAACTTTTTTTCTTACTAGATGCTAGTTTGCTCCATTCTTTACCTACAACTTCACTCATTTCTCTTTTAATTGTTTCATTTTCATTTACAACCCTATCAATATCTTCCCAAGAGCTCGCTATAGGCAGCTCATGTAATATATCAATTGGAAGCAATAATAATTCGCAATCCTTGTACGGATTTATTAATATCCCTGAATTAAATGTATATCCAGGATAATTATTTTCATTTATACCTACTTCTTCATAAATTCTTTTCGTGTATCTCACTATATCATCATGGATTAGTGTTGCTATCATATCACTTAATCTATCAGGCCCCACATTTTCTTCAAATAAACTCGTTAGGTGAAATATCTCCGGCTGATCTGATCCACTTTTTATAATCTCTGATGCATCTTTAACTATTTGATTACTAAGTTTTGTACCAAATCCAGAACCACCTTTTCCCTTTGAAAACCCTAAATTTATTCCTCTTACTTCGGAAAAATCAAACATACTTACCGCTGATCGAAAAAGTTTGTCTTTAGTGTTATTAGATGCTTTCAACAATATACCTAATTTCATAAAATATGAATTGATGTTCTCATATGAATTCTTAAATTCAGGAACTTCGGTATTCCTTAATCGAATTATATTAATGAAGAAGTTACTATCTTCATCCATAAGTGAATCAAAGACACCTAACTGTTCTAATTTTGAACCAAGATTCAATTCATCAGATACAAACATAGCCATTGCTTTCACCTCATTTAAATTAAATATATATAGTAAGATACAATTATTACCGGAGTGTGATGGGGGTCAGGCACTTTTCTTCGCAATTTCTGTTAAATTGATAAACTCAAAATTTGTCTGTAAATCATCACTGTAGTAATCAAAAAGAATATGACGCTTAAAATTATTTAGAGAAAATCGTTTAATTCAATAAGATTAATCATATATCCGCCTAAAATAACATTCATTCTTTATTTTCCATATAATATCTATTTTATAACGAAATTTGCGCCTGACCCCCAATGCAGTAATGCTTTAGTGTAACGGGAGACTGGCTCCTCAAGCTCTCTGTTATTGATAAATTGATTGAAACTATCAAACTGAGTTAAAAATTTGCGGTCAATTTTTGTGATTGTCGGGTCTTCTACGATTACTTTACCTTTATCAGTAATCCTGAATACTCCGCGTTTTACAGTTTCAATCAAAGCAGCTTTATATAAATACGTATTAGCCCAACTCACCCGGTTTCGGAACACTGCTTGCTTATCGCTCGGTAATTTTTCATTAATTTCTTCTTCCGACAATTGAAAATAGTCAGCCATTTCCTTATATAACTCTTGTAACGAATGCTCTCTTCCATCCTTTAAATATTGCAAAACTGGGTAAATAAAGTCTTGATATCCCGGAACTGGCATCATAAGGTCCTACTTATCAATCGACTTTCACATACGAATTCATACCTATATCTACTTACCATGAATTGATATATCAGCTATAATTATACCATTAATTAACTCAAATTCCTCATAATTAATAATTGGATTCGTGACATATTATCAAAAAAAGACCGGAAGTTTCCTCCCAGCCTTTACATCAAAACGCTATATGTCTTCCAATCGAAACTCTGCAATCTTTTTTAAAAAAGTGGCTTACCCCACTGTGTTGATACTTAACTGCGCCGGGGGACAGGCATCTCAATCACAAAAGCAAACTTCACCATAATTTAAATAGTATCTTTTGCATAAATTGTAGATTCTATATTTAATTGAGATAACATTACTGGCCACCAGAATGGAGTGCCTCTCCATCCTTTATCTATATCACCATTTTGTTTTAGTAACATTACTGCCGGATGATCTATAGCAACCTTTCTCGCTACTCTTAGCTCTTCTTTAGGTGTGTCAGGAGCGTTCTCAAATCTACCTTCCGAATCAACTCTTTTTATATTTCTACCCTCACGTACAATTACCCAGACAAACTTATCTTTACTATCCAATGTTAAATAATCCAAAATAGAAAAAAATTCATCTAAATCCCACTCATAGCCATCCTCCATTTCAAGTGTTTCGTGGATGGTTGCTAGAACTTTCTTCATTTCACTTAAGGGTGCTAAAAATGCATCATTGTCAATGACTTGAGGTGAATACTCCTTGATTTCATTAATAATTTCGGATAAAAAGTCTGTTTTTTTACTAATATGAGTCTTGTACCCACTTTGGAAACCGATTGGTAATATGCGCTTATGAGGCTTCAGTGTTACAAGGCTAGAAAGTAATATTTTGTTAGGACTACAAGGAACAATTTTATTCGATGTATCTTTCTGAATAAAAACAACACCTTGGTCGTTTCCTTTTTCAAAAGCTTCCCTTAGTTCTGAATCAAATTCATGGATTTTTTCCATGACATTATAAATCTTTCTAGTAGTATAAAATCTTGTAACAGCTAAATCTTCCATAGATCTTGCACCAAACATTCTTGAGTGCTGAAGGACAGTATCTTGTTGAAAAGACTTCGGATTTCGACCGTAGAAAAAACCCGTTAAATTTCCAATTGTTATTCCTCTGTCTAGAATTTGCCCCCCAATAAAAATATTCATTGGTGTTCGTAGTTGTAATTGTCCTGTAGAATCTAATAACTCTTCTACATCTTTGTCTGAATTCACCGTCGATACTACTACCATTTCCTGAATTAAAGCCTCATTAACTTCTTTTAAGATTTCATCAAACGAAGGTTCTGCAATAGGAACTAATCTAATTGATTTCATTAAATAGTTATATGAATCTTCAATCCATTCAACAAATAATTCATCATTATCTTTTACTAACTCAATTAAATCCTCTAGTATAAGATTAACCAATTGTTGTTGCCACTCATGTGCTTTTTTACCAGTCTCTGTATGAACAACCATTGAATATTTTTCTTCATCCTTTTTGAGATATCTTTGTTGCCACCTCCTTATACAACCACCAACAATAAAATTGATAACAGCCTGATTTAGGTTATACAAATTTTTCTGTGTTAGTAAATTTTCCTTTCGAACCCGACGTAAATCCATTTTTTTCATAACGTCTAAATCATTTTCATTTATTTCCTGATACAAGTAATATGCTGGTGAGTCCTCATTTTTTGATTCATCAAAGTAAAAATCACCACCAACATATTTATCATGAATAGGTACTAATTCCGTAAAAGCGGGTCTAACTGGTTCAAATTTAAGAGAACCATTAATCTCCCTTTCATCTGGTTGTAAATATAGCGAATATGGGGTAGCTGTTACCTGTAAAAATGAACCTTTACTAACATTCGCCCTAATTTTATCAATCTTTGAAGATATTATTTTCATATTTACAATATTTTTTTGGGAATTTTTTTCATAAGATACACTTGCAAAATCCGCTTCATCATCTATAAATAAAATATTCTTATTAATTAAGTCAGAATAATTTCCAAACAATGCGTCACTAATCCTGTCCATATTTCTCGTTTCTTTTTTTACAACAAAAACAATTTTTTTATTTAATTCCCATTTACTTAGATTTGAAGGTAAAGTCATAATATCGTAAATTCGCATTTTATCACTTATAATCATTTCATCAAACTCTTGGTTCAAACGAGCTATTGTTTGTTTAACCAAAGCTTTTGTACCTTTGGTTAAAATTATAACTACATCAAAGGCATTATCATAGGCTAATCCCATGATTCCTAGAAATGTTCTTGTTTTACCTGATTGGATTTTCCCTAATAACATTCCTGGTTTATTAGCAGATGTTTGCTGTTTCATCAAGTTGTTAACTGTGTTTTCTATACACTCTAAATATTCTTGCTCATAATTGTTTTTATCCTTTAAAAATTCGTAAAATTCCCCTTTAGTATTAAGTGTTAATTCGGATGTTTCCATTTAAAAGTGTCCTCCCCATTCATATTTATTGAAACTCTCACTCACATAATTATTTAACTCTATCCTTATGAATTAGCACAGATATCTTCATCTATATCTAAAATTAATACATCTGATTTCTCACGATATCTATATTTTCGTGTATCTACTCCTTAAAAAACATCAAAATTCGTGATCCAACTTAATAAACTATAAGATTAAAGTAAAGAAGTAGTAAAATTCAATTTGGTCCTTCTCCGTCCCTTAATTCACGGTAAACCTCATTCAAAATATCGTTCATCAGAAATTCTTTAAATTCAGGGTCTTGCAAGATTCGCATATGAAATTCTTCATTCATATTCATCCTCGATATGACAGAATCCAAAAACGATTTTTCTGCGCTGTATTTGAAATTATCAATGCTGTTGTTCTTCGCTTTTTCAGCCATCTCTTCCTGTTCTTTAATATCCATCGCAATCTGATCTCGAGAGAGTCTGTCCGCATCAGTAAAATACGTTCCGAACCTTTCATTGATACGCTCAATGATCGAAGACAAGCGCTCTTTTTCCTCTTCCGTTGATCCGGCTGTACCATGCTGGGCTGGAGACAAAGCCTCACCGCCTTGCTGATTGAGCGAAATGCTACCTTCAAAAACTTTCTCATTTCTATAGTATTCCAACGCAACATCATCCGAAATATAGATCGGATCTTGCGGCTTTTTCGGCAACTTCTTTAGGAGATAGGTCAAGAAGATAAATCGTTTATGCAGATCCACGTCCGAGAACGGGCCGATCTGAAGCACGAACGCATACGTCCGAACAAACTTTGTTGCTGCCGACTTAAATGCTTCCTGTTCTTCCTCAACCAAGTCGTTTTTAAACCGTTCTACAGCCGGATCAAGGGAGGCATTTAACTTAAGCTGCATACGTGCATCCTTCATCGTATTCCCACTGTATTCAAGGTTTGCGACTGATTCAAGTTCTTCCTCAGTATAGACCTGCATGGCGTCTAACTCATGCTGCAGATCATAGAGCATATTCGGATCGGTGTCTTCAGCCAAGGTCGTGACCTCATAGTACTGTTGGAAGGCCTGCTGAATCGTTTCAGGCTCGTTTACGAAATCGAGGATAAATGTATCATCCTTGCCTTTGCACGTCCTGTTGAGCCTCGAAAGCGTCTGTACGGCTTTAATACCATCAAGCGGTTTATCCACGTACATGGTGTGAAGCAGTGGTTCATCAAAACCGGTCTGGTACTTCTCAGCCACGATCAATACCTGATAATCATCCGAATGAAACTGTTCCGGCAACTCCTTCTCGCTGATGCTGTTTAGATCCGGTTCCGTATACGATTCCCCATTGTCCTCAACAGTACCGGAGAAAGCGACAAGTGTCCGCATATCGGTGTACCCTTTCGCCTTGATATAATCATCAAAAGCAAATTTATAACGCACTGCATGTTTTCGGCTGCCTGTCACAACCATTGCCTTGGCCCTGTTATTAATTTTATGGCGAGTCACATTACGGAAGTGTTCCACCATGATCTCTGCTTTCTGAGCGATATTGTGGGGATGAAGTGATACATACCTGGCAATTTGCTTTGAAGCCTTACTCTTGGCCACTTCCGGATCATCGTGAATCATCTTCTCGACTCTGTAAAACGTGTCATAGGTTACATAGTTATTCAAAACATCGTGGATAAAGCCTTCTTCAATGGCCTGACGCATCGAATAAAGGTGAAAGGGTCCCTTTTGGCCGTCTTCTCGTTCTGTGCCAAATCGGTCGATGGTTTTTGGCTTCGGCGTCGCGGTGAAAGCAAAGAATGAGATATTATCCTGATCACCGGTCTTGGCAATATGCTCAATCATGCGTTCTTCCGCATCCGTTGTCTCATGTTCTTCTTTCATACTTTCCTCATAAGCTTCCTCAAGAGTTTTATCTGAAAGAATCGATGTCATCGCCCCTGAAGCTTTTCCTCCCTGCGAGCTGTGTGCTTCATCAATGATAACCGCATACGAACCACGGTTAAACGAGCCGACTTCTTCTAAGATAAACGGAAATTTTTGCAGCGTCGTTATGATAATCTTTGTTTTATTCCGAATGGCCCCGGCAAGCTGAGCCGAGTCGCGATCAATTTTTGCGACCATCCCTGCTTTATGCTCCAGCTGGTACACCGCATCCTGTAACTGCTTATCCAACACCCTGCGATCGGTAATGACAATGACGCTGTCAAAAACCGGTTCGTCCTGTTCATCGTGCAATTTCGCAAGGCGGTGAGAAAGCCAAGAGATGCTGTTTGTCTTTCCACTTCCTGCGGAGTGTTGAATCAAATAATTCTTACCAGCCCGATGCTCCGATACATCCTGTTCAATTTTGCGAACAGCATCCAGTTGATGAAAACGGGGGAAGATCACGACTTCTTTGGTTTCGATGATATCGCCATTGCTGTCTTTCATATCTTCTTTTTGGACATACACAAAGCGAAACAGAATATCCAGTAAACTGTCCTTTTGCAAAATCTCTTTCCAGAGATACGAAGACCGGTAATCGTCTTCGACTGGCGGATTTCCTTTTCCGCCATCATTTCCGCGGTTAAAAGGCAAGAAGAAGGTACTGTCTTTACTCAAACGTGTTGCCATGTGTACCTCGTCGGTATCCACAGCAAAATAGACAACTGCACGGGCTTTAAACTGAAACAGTATTTCACGTGGATCACGGTCTTTCTTAAATTGCTCCATCGAGTGTTCAACCGTTTGATTGGTTAACTGATTCTTTAATTCTTTAACCACGATCGGCAGTCCATTCAATGACAACATCATATCAATCGAATTCCGATTCTTCTGGCTGTAATACACCTGACGGCTGACGGTGAAGATATTCTTTTCGTAATTTTCAACGAGCGTTCGGTTCATGTCTGTTACCGGTTTGTTATAAGCGAGTTTCAGCGTAACCCCGTAATCCTTAATACCATGACGCAGACAATCAATCATCCCACGCTTTTTCAGTTCCTTATCAAGGCGACTCATGATCTTGAATTCATAGTCGTCTTTATAAGCTTTCTTGAGTCGTTCAAGGGATTGTGGCTGTGTTGATTCAAGAAATTCAAATAGCACATCCTGATCGATCGCCCATTTTTGAAACGTTTCAAGGGCTCTCCCTTCCAACGCCCGTTGGCGATACCCTGACTCCATTAAATGCTGTTCGATATTCTCTTCAAATCCTCGTTCGCTATAATCGATACTCACTGGGAGACCTCCTCCGGATCAGATTCAACAGGAACATCATAATCACTGACATCGATTTTACCCGTAACAGCTTCGTAGATGAGGGACTGGCGGTATTCTTTGAGTTTAGAAATTTGCAAAAGAATCTCTTTCTTACTTGAAATCAGATGTTCACTTTGATCATCAATTTTTTTAACAATATCTTTTTGTTCTTTGATACTAGGAAAAAATATTGGCATGTTTTCTAATTCTTTAAATGAAATCGCTGGATAACTTACTCCTACAGATTTACTCACAATATTCTCTACATACAAATTAGACCTCAATAAGTATGATAAAAACCTATCCTCCACCATTTTTTGAGGAGTGATAACTGCAAAACCTGTCGAGGCAATTAAATTAGTTAAATCTTGGTCAATCCAAGTAATTGCTCTCAAATATGTTCTTACAGTAGAAATAAGTGTGTCTCCCTTTTTAACTACTCTCCTAGCTCGACTTGGTGCACTCGAAAATTTATATTTTTCAATCCCAATTATTTCTCCGCTTGAATTAACCGAACCTATATCAATGTAATGTAAATCTAAATCCTTTGGAGTTGATTCTGACAAGACTTTATCATTTATTAAACATGTATGTTTAATCTTACTATCTTCCCAATGCTCCGGCACTTCTCCAATCCACTCCACACCTGAATCCTTCATTTTCACATTCGGATCAAGTCCTTTTGTGACCGTCTCGGTGATGACTGCCTGGCGCTTTTCTTCAAGCAACTCAATTAATCGTTCTTTGTCGGCGATTAGCGTGTCGATTTCAGAGGTTTTTTGATTTAAATATTTTGAAATTTCTCTCTGTATCTGTAATGGGGGATATGGCACATATTCATTCATATAAGAATTTATATCAAGATTCTGAATACCCGTTGTCTGTTTAATTGACCGTAAAGTTATTCGATGTGCATATAAAGTTGAATGCAAATACATAAAGTATTCTGAATCCGCCAATTCACAATTTAATGTCATTTTTGCTATGAAATTAGCATACACAGCTGGCTTATTTAAATTATATCTAACAACAAAACCTACAGGTTGTTTATCTCCGCCTCCAGATTTTTCAATCAATAAATCTCCTTTTTCTAAAAGAAATTTATTGTTCTCAATAACATTTCTAACTGTTAAAGGTTTATTATCAATTACAAATTTTAATCTATTAAAATCTGCAACCCTTACACACTCAATGTCATTTTTATCTCTTTTTTGATCTTCACCCCAAACACCATTTTTAACTTTACTAATAGATATTTTCAATCTGTTAATATTCCACGTTCTCGGAATTTCTCCTATCCATTCTAAACCTTCTTTTTTTATGAGAGATGAATTAATTTCACTCACACCATCACCTTCTTCAATTTCTCCAAAATACTCGCTTCTAGTTCCTGAATTTCAGCTTTGATTTCGTCTGATGGCCTTAACTGTTCATACTTATAAAAGTGCCTTGTAAACGGGATCTCATAACCGATTTTCGTCTTATCCTCATCAATCCAAGCGTCCGGTACGTGAGGCAATACTTCACGTTCAACGTATTCGTGAATGTCTTCTTTTAACGGAACATTCTCCGTATCACGAAGCTCAGGATCTGCTTCCAATTCACCTTTGGAATTCTTCAGACATACATCAGCCGTTTCATCACGTTCACCAAGAGCAGCAAGAATCGCTTTCAGCATTGGCGCTTTCGCATCCACACCAGCCTGTTTTAACGCATTCTTCAAAGCCTTTGTGAACGCATCTCGATTTTTATAAAGCGTACCGTCTTGAAGCGTTTGTAACGCTCCCAGAATCGCTTGCTGCTTCTTCTGACCAGCTTCTACTTCCTTCTCGCCTGCTTCACCTTTTTTCTTTGATGTTGCAAGATTTTGAAACGCTTTTTGCTCATGAAGACGCTCAATACGTTCATCATCCACTTTAAAATTCAGTTTCAACGGTCGTTCAACGGTGATTTTTTGGAAGCCAAAATCTTCATTATCAAAGATTTTAACGTGCTCACCTTCTTGGTAATCACCATACATCTTAATAATCTCATTGATCTGATCCTGTGAAATCTCATGACGTTTCTCGCCCAGGCTCTTTCGCATCTTTTGATAAAAGTCCACCGCATTAATCAGTTGGATCTTACCTTGTCGCCATTTAGCCTTATGATTGGTCAGAATCCAGATGTACGTTGAAATACCTGTATTGTAAAACAGGCTAGTCGGCATAGCCACAATCGCCTCAACCAAATCATTTTCAATCACATATCTGCGAATCTCACTTTCACCACTACCTGCGTCGCCTGTAAATAACGGTGATCCATTCATAATAATCGCAACTCGTGATCCCTTTGGATTATCCTCTGTCACTGGCTTCATCTTTGAAACCAAGTGCTGCAGGAACAAGAGCTGGCCATCTCCAATTCGAGGTAATCCTGCACCAAATCGACCTTGAAAACCCTGATCCTCATGTTCAGCTTTTACTGCCTTTTCTGCTGGTTTCCACTCGACACCGTAAGGAGGATTTGTGATCAAATAATCGAATTTATTATTCGGAAATGCATCTTTGGAGAGCGTGTTCCCAAACCGAATATTCTTCGCTTCTTCACCTTTAATCATCGTATCTGCCTTACACATCGCATAGGACTCTTCGTTGAATTCCTGCGCGAAGAATGCCAGTTCTGCAGATGGATTTAAGTCTTTCAAATATTCCTGTGCAATAGACCCCATACCACCGGTTCCAGCACAGCTGTCATATAACGTTTGTGTGATTCCCGGCTTTGTCAGGATGTCATGATCTTCGTTAAACATCAAACCCACCATAAGCCGAACGACTTCTCTAGGTGTGAAATGATCCCCAGCTTCAGCATGTTCTGAATATCGACGAATCAACTCTTCAAAGATATAACCCATTTCAAGATTGGATACGACCCCAGGATGCAAATCAATTTCAGAAAATCGCTTAATCGTCAGATACAATAAATCATTCCGATCCATCTTTTCAATCTGCTTATCAAAATCAAAATAATTAATAATATCTCTTGCAACACCAGAAAAGCCATTGATATAATCTCTGAAGTTTTCAGCCACGTTATCCGCATCATTTAAAAGCTTATTAAAATCATAGTTACTAACATTATTGAACTTCTGATTAGAAGTCCGATTTAAAATCTCATCCCTTGCTTCATCAGGTAACGTTTTATACTGTTCATATTGCTCCAATACAGCATCTTTTGTATCTTCTAATACACAGTCAAAACGTCGAAGAACCGCCATCGGAAGAATCACTTTCCCGTAATCCTCCGGTTTATAGGGCCCCCTTAGAATTTCTGCGATTGTCCATAAAAAATTAACCTTCTCTTGAAAATTGACCATGTTCAGAATCATCTCCTCATTTTCTCTCGTTCCATTTTAATGCGATAGGTGACAGTGGTTGTCAGCGATCGTATGTTTGTTTTCCTTGTCTTAAATTAAACAATGATTTCATTTGTTAATTTTTCTATCTCTTTCTTTACTTCTTGATCCGATTGCTGGAATTCCTTCTTTTTAATGGCTAAAATAATTTTTTCCTGATCTGAAATTGGAATGGCAGGAACCAGGAGTTCTTTTATATCTTTCAGCTTGATAAACACCTGCGATGATCCACTTGCACGCTGCTGAAGCTGTGTCAGCCCCCACTCTGTCATCATGAAATAGCTTAAAAACAAAGGAAGAAGTTTCTCTCGATTCGCCTCAACTAACGTGATATGTTGGCTCGCCAAAGCACCTGAAAAAGCTTTATCTGCGACGCCGGTTTTACCGACAGTTCCTACCCTTGAAATCAATACATGATAAGGCTTTATAATAGCCTTCTCGAATTTTTCAGCCCATTCCTCTGACACATACACAAGTTCATGATCCGTTAATGTACCCTTTTCGATATTTTTTATACGAATATATGGAGTCCCTTCGTCCTGATATTCTTTTGCTGAAATGGTAGCCCCAGCTTTGAACGAAACCGCCAATGATTCTAATGGTCTCATCGGCACCCTTGCTTCTTTCTCCAGGTCAACTTCGTTTAAGCTCGAGGCAACATCCCAACGGCCCTCTAGCTCGCAATAAGAAATTGCACTATACAGTGTTCGATGCTTCTGTTCCTGACTGACAGGGCTGAAGACATCGAAATCCCGGAGTACCGATTCAACCAAATCTCCCAGTGATTGAACACTCATTTGTTTTTGATACCATTGATTATAGAGTTTCTCTGCGGTTTGTTCTTGCTCGTCTGTCACCCCATAAATCGGTAACTTGACGTCCTTTACATCCTTAGTTTTCATCGTAGGGATCGCATTTCCTCTTGCGATCAGCATGAATTTTGAACGAACGTTGTCAGTCCTTAATACGAAATAGAGCAAATATGAAAATGTACGTTGATGAGGGCGTATAACAATAAATGTATTATTGACCAAACAGCCTGATAAATTGTCAGTGATTCTCGCAACTGCATTTCGCTCAGGGCGCACACTGGATAGAATGAGATCTCCGGTTTGAACCTGCAGCGTTGCTCTCGCTGGAAGCTTTGCACCTTCCATTTCTTTTATTTCTTCTACCATGCCTTTTTCCGGAGAAAGGGCAGATATATCAATATAACGATAAATCTCGTCTACTTGAATCTCTGTTTTCTTTAATTTGACGGGATTTAAGCTCGCAAGTTTTTCAAGTGCCGGACCTTGCTCCCTTTTAGTATTTAATGCTGACAAAAGAGCATTGATTGACCAATCTTTCTTAGTGATTTTTTCATAAGGAAGCGTCATCGTTGTATTCACAATTCCTCCCCCTTCTTCCACTTCTCAAATCCCTGAACGGCCTCTGTAAATTCATCGATTGTTTCACAATCTGCTGCGAACAAATTTTTAGGTTCTTTTTCATCCTGCTTCTTTTTCCTCAAGACAAGTACACCAACTTTAATGCTCGTTAAAGGCTTTAATGTGTGGGTGGGAAGACTGATTATCGCTTCGATCACCATTCGATCCAGTAACAAAGATCTTGTATTCTCGGATGTACCCTGATACAAAAATGCCTCGTTCACGAAACAAATAATATATCCTTCCGGTTTTAGAATCTCTGTTGCGCGCTCCAACATTAAATCCAATGCTTGTATAGCTTTCTTATTCAATTCATAGCCTGTATATCGACGTGGGGGTAAACGAAACCCTAAAGGCGGATCGATAATGACAAGGTCTTGCTGATTTGGAAGTTCATGATCCCGATCCAAAACATCACCTTGTTTAACCTTAATATGTTCGTGTCCACTGATAATCATGAGCATCTTGTGATAATTTGCTACATATTCATTCAGTTCCATTCCAAAGTATGATCCGATTTCATCTTTTTGCTGTAAAAGGCCACTTGTAATACGTCCATAGCCTGCACACATTTCCAATACAGAGTAATCAGATAATTTTAGGACATTAATTAATCCAACGAATAAATCTCTCACAGATGAGGCTGTGCGGTGATTTCCATCATACTCATTTATCTCAGACAACGAAATCAATGAATCGGCGTGTTTAGAATCCTTATGCCTCACCTCTCCTAGCTTCCACTTGAAGAGTTCAAAAGATAATTTATTAACGTTCGTCTTTTCGGGTAATAAATCAATCTGATAATATTGAAATGCTTCGTCAACCAGGTCTTGATAATCATCCTCTTTTAAGTCCAACCACTCATGCAATGAAGACATTTCCTCCATATAAGATCGAACCAGCATACCTTGAACGATATAGATCCACGTCTTTTCAGGCCGGAATTCTCCCCTTAATCGATCAACAATTTGCCACAATAAATCCTTCTGAAATTTTTCTGAGTTTATATATTCTCGAGAGCTATTAAATATTGGTGGTTCAGCCTGGAGGAATGTGTCTGTTTCAAACCAGACCTGTTTTTCCGGTGTAACCAATAACGCATAAGGGACCGGTATCGCCTCTGTCAACTTCATCAACTGTTGTTGTGATCCCTTTGTAACGCTATCTTTAATTTCAACCACAACTTGAGGAATTAATTCTCCATCTTCATCAATCGTATATCCTATCAAATCCGCCTTTAGATTTGATGTAGGACTGCTGCGAACTTCATCTTTTACAATAACGATCCCCTGTTCTTTCAAATCATGTACCTTTTTTAACTTAAGTTCCATTTCAGGTCCAGCGTACATCGCTCAAAACTCCCTCTCTGCAATTATGCAATGATTCTTTCTTTATCCGGATTTGGATAAAATGACATCAATTTTTGCAAATATAAATTTTCTCTTTCTTCTTCTTTTCCTAACAGATACTCATCATACGATATCTGTTCAAGTTTTCGAACTGCACTGATACCACCTCGACTCTTCTTAACACCTGGCATCGATGAAACAAGATCGTACACATCTATAGACCTGAGTTTCTTCGACGTCACCAGATAACGCGATACACTAATTTCATTACTGCGCCCAACATGTCCATAGGAACAAACAACTTTCCAATACTCATCCACAGATACGAACTCCTTTTTTTTCCTTGATTTAAAATACCATTGGTGCGTTCTTATTACATGTTAATCGATGTCGCTTTAGAAGTCAACGAAATACGCACCATTTGATTTATTTATTTTGTTTGATGATATTATTGGAGAATTTACTGAAGTAAGGAAACTTAATTATTTAGTTAAAGTAGCATCCTTTTTTTAGAAAATATAAAGCTACTAATACAAATTAGACTAATTCAAGTTCGCTTGTTGTTAATTTAAAAGGATATAGACGCTACCTATAATTGAAATAATCAAATCGATGAAACTATTGCTTTTTTTAATCTGTATGTAGCTCCTCAGACTTAATTGTCCTAGTTTGACCCCTCCACCTCAGGGGAAAAGAACTGCAAAGGGTTTTTTATAAGGGGGGGTTCGGTATCAATGATGAACTTTGTGACGCATCATGAGGAAGCGATTCTGGAGGCGAACATTGACGGGGATGTGACGATCGAAGACATCAAAGAAATGGAGAGGCTATTTTATGAGCTGAAAGCCGCTCATAAGAAGGTGAAGATGCTGTTTGTGATCAAGAACGCAAGCATCAAAGGGAATGCCTTGATCGCGGACGTGCACTTCGATCTGAAGAACTGGCGTCACTTTGACAAAGTCGCCGTCGTCAGTGACAAACGATCCGTCGCCGTTGTGACCCGCCTGATGAGTAAACTGCCGAAGACGGATATGAAGCATTACTCCCTGTCGGATATCACCGAAGCCACCACCTGGGTACAAACGTGAATGTGAAAAGCGCCTGACCCGATGCAGTGTTGGTTGACTGCACAGGTCCAGGCGCTTTTTGATTTGCTCAGGCTTCAGGAAGAAGGACAACCTTGCCCAGTTTTCCGGCTTTCTTAAAATACGTCTGCGCTTCCCTTGCCTGCGTCAACGGAAAGGTGCGGTCAATTACCGGTTGGATCGTCCCTGCCGCAATCGCGTGCAGCATCCGTCTGAATTCTTCCCTTGTTCCGAGAACCGAGCCAAAGAGCGTAATGTGTTTTAAATAGAGCGTGCGAAAATCCAGTTCCGTCTTCTGACCGCCAGCGGAGCCTGACGTGCAGAACTTCCCGCCCTTCTTCAGTACCTTAAGCGACGTCGCAAAGAGCGCATCGCCGACCACATCGAGGACGGCGTCAACAGGACCGCCCGTGACGCTCAGGATCTCATCTGCCAGATGCTCTGAACGGTACGAACAGACATGGGTTGCCCCGAGTGCTTTCAAGCTGTCCGCCATCGTCAGATCACCGACAATCGCAATCACCTTCGCACCAAATACGCGCGCCGCTATCTGGACATTGAGTGAACCCACGCCGCCATTTGCCCCAGTGACCACGACCGTCTCCCCGGGCTGGATCTGAAGTTGTTCTGCCATATGCCAGGCCGTCAACCCACTGACGGAAAACACCGCACTCTCCGTGAAGTCCGGCAGGGGCATGTCAAAACAGAGCGCCGCCGGCCAGACGACGTAGTCCGCATAGCCGCCGTCATAT
The DNA here is from genome assembly GCF_001721685.1 of Salisediminibacterium beveridgei. GTDB lineage: Bacteria > Bacillota > Bacilli > Bacillales > Salisediminibacteriaceae > Salisediminibacterium > Salisediminibacterium beveridgei. The sequence goes on from NZ_CP012502.1 coordinate 3,372,659, forward strand.
TCGGAGCCGATAAAGGCCATGTCGTCCGCATACTGTTCCTCTCCGTCAGCACCGCTTGATGTAAACGGAAACAGGACCACCGATTTACCGATCATGCCGTCATCAACCGCTTCCCCCGTCTTCACAACGATGCCCGTAATGTCCGAGCCCGGCGTCCGCGGAAACTGCACCCCCTCCGGTCGCCAGCCGGACTTGGCCCCTGTGCCATAAGCCCCTTCCCGCATCCAGATCTCCGTATTGTTAATGGCACAGGCCTTCACTTGAATGAGCACTTCATCCTTTTTTGGTTCCGGCACCGGTTGTGTGACCGTCTGCAGCTGATCCACGTCCCCGTACCCCATCACTTGTACTGCTCTCATCTGATTCCCGCCTCTCGTTGTGTCCACGCCTGGTGTCTGAAAGCTCAGAGCGTCAGGCGTCCTCGTACTGCTGTTGTCTATCTTACCAGCCGGTGGCCGTTCGTGCCTCCTTTCAGACTCTGGTTCGGACGATTTTGTTGAATTTCTCAAGTTAAATCCCAACTTTTTTACAACCGTTCCCCTACAGCCCTGCATTTCCTGTATAATATACCCAAAGAGACTAAAAGAATCTCATGTTCGGCGATTGACTGTTTTCGTCACCTGACAGAAAAGCGGCTCGTTCATCATCATGTATGAGGAGGGGTACCCATGCCAATCACGATCAAACGCGATAAAACCATTCCAGCAGCACAAGTCGAAGCCCTTTACCTGGATGCAGGCTGGCACGCCTATACGAACGACATGTCGGTGCTGATGCAGGCGATCGAGAATTCCCTGGACGTGGTAGCAGCCTGGGACGGAGATGAACTGGTCGGGCTCATCCGCACGGTGGGTGACGACTTCACGGTCCTGTATATTCAGGACATCCTCGTTCTCAAGGCCTACCGGAACCAGGGCATTGCTTCACGGCTCCTGCAGCAGATCCTGCACGATTATCCCGACGTGCGACAAAAGGTGCTGTTGACGGAAGATGACCCTGGCGTGCGACACTTTTATGAAAAGAATGGCTTCCAGTCCTGCGACAAGGGGAACCTCGTCGCCTTTGCGACATTCGATTAACGCCTGAAGCGAAGCGACACCGTGAATTGTACCGAGAATGGAGGGGTCCTGTGATATCTGTATTGAAACTCATCGTATCAAGCCTTGCTGTCCTGTTTGCGGGGATCATCATCTACATCGTCATCCGGGATGGCCAGTTCGATTGGGACACCACCGGCTCACTGATCACAACCTTGTTCTTTTTGATTTTTTTCCGGCTCGGTTTAAACATCTATCCGCGGTAGATGAATTCATTTTTAAGGAGAGATCGCTATGGATGTCTATCTTCTGATTCCCTTTGGCTTTATCCTCGCAGGGTTGATTGTGCTCCTCGTTCAGAAAAAAAGCATGGAACAGGACCTCGCTTTTGTGAAGGCCCATCCTGACAGCGATGAGGCGGCCATCAAACAAAAGGCCATCATCCGCTGGATCTGGAGCGTCGTCATCTGGGGTGTCGTGAGCATGATCCTGGTTGTCTGGTTTTTTATGTACGTTTAATGTTCAGGGCAAGGAGCGAATTGCAGCGATTGGAAATGGCTGTTTGGGAGGTGTGTCAGAATGGACTTTGTCCTTTATCTCGGCGCCATCGGTGCGTGGGGATTCATCCGTTACGAGCAGAATCAATTCAAGCTCCTCTCGTTTCTACTGGAGTGCTTATTGATTGGGATTGCCCTGTTCATTTTACAATGGGCGGTTGGAGCAACGTTGTCATTTGTGACGATGCCCATACCGGAAAACGTGACGTTTTGGATTGCTGGCCTGATCTTTTTTATCGGTGTTTGCTATGTGTCATTGAAATCCTGGCGGATAACACAGCAAAGTGACTAACCATCGACCTGAGCGGATGATGATCTTTAATCATGAATTGATATCAGGAAGGAAGTGCTTCATGTGTACATCACTCTGTTTTTGACCGTTACCGGACTCATTGTCGGGTTTTTGTTCACGCTGTTTGATTACCGGATGGCCCTGACCGTATTCACAGGCGGCATTTTATTTCTCTTAATCGGGATCTCTATCCAACTGCAAACGCTGATCAATCAAAATAAACAATCATAGCCTTCATGCGAATTTCGGATGGATGTTAAAGATGTTTCTCAAAAAGTTTTCCACTTTAATTAATCGTTAATTAGATCACCGAAGAAAAAGGGTGTTTTTATGATCGTCCGAAAAGCACGGATTTCTGATGCACGGGGGATTGCCAAGGTGCACGTTGACAGCTGGCTATCTACATATCGAGGAATTATTCCAGATCAGTATTTAGATCAACTGACCTATGAAAACAGAGAACGGCTTTGGGAAAGAAACATTCCTGAGGGGATCGTTTTTGTTGCGGAAGTTGAAGGCGAAATCGTGGGGTTCTCGTCCGGGAGCGAAGAACGAAGCGGTAACTACGAAGGGTTCAACGGTGAACTGAGTGCGGTGTATCTTCTGGAAGCGCATCAGGGCAAGGGGATCGGGTCATTACTGGTGGAAGCGATTGTGAACGAGCTCCTTGCAATGAACATTCGCTCCATGGTCGTTCTCGTCCTGAAAGACAACCCGTCCCGGTTCTTCTATGAAGCACTCGGCGGGACCATCATCGATACCCTTGAAATCGAGATCGCAGGTAAAAACCTCAGTGAACTGGTGTATGGCTGGGAAGATATCAGGGAGATTCTAAAGAAAAAGCATTCATGAATGAACAGACACGATTTTCGGAGGAATGACGATGAAATTTGTACTTCTTTTTGGCCCTCAGGCAGTTGGGAAGATGACTGTCGGGCAGGAATTAGAAAAGAGAACGGCATTGAAATTGTTTCACAACCATATGACCATTGAATTACTTGAACCTTATTTCAGTTTCAGCCCTGACATGTGGCGATTATCCACCCTGTTCAGAACGGAAATCTTTAAGGCAGTCGCCGACAGTGATCAGGAAGGTTTGATCTTTACCTATGTATGGGCATTTGACCAGCAGGAGGATTGGGACTTTGTGGACCAGATCTGTGAGATTTTCGAATCCAAAGGGGCAACGGTTTATTTTGTTGAATTGGAGGCTGATATCGGCGAAAGACTCTCCCGAAATAAGAGCCCGCACCGGTTGGCACACAAGCCTACGAAAAGAAATGTTGAATGGACAGAACGTGAACTGACGGAGACATATGAGAATCACCGGTTAAACTCCAATGAGGGTGAAATTCAAAGGGATCATTACATAAGAATCAATAATACGCATTTGACTGCTGGGGAAGTTGCGAAGATCATTACAGAGCGTTTTCATTTGTAACACTTGATGAGGTCACAGGGATTCAAACTATCAACTAATAAAAATCATTGATAAAACCGTTCTCAAATGATGTTATGAATCGATTCGGAGGGAAAACATGAAATCACTAATTATTATGATGGCCGGGATGATACTGTTCACGGCCTGTCAATCACCAAACTATGACAAAGATGAAGTAATAGCTGAGCTCAATGGCGAAGAGATCAAGGTCGAAGAGGTTCTCTGGCAGTTTTCACTCGAGGAGGATCCGGAAGACATGATGACTCATTTCTTGAAACAGGAAATCATGCTGCTGGAGGCAAAAGATATGGGGATCGTGGTTTCTGAAGAAGAGATTGAAGAGAGTAAACAAGCGATCTTTCCGGATACAGAAGCTGCTGAACGATATGAGCTGACAGATGACAAAGATTTTCATGAAAAACAAGCATCGAAACTGGATATATCACCCGAAGAATATTTTGAAGCCAGAGAGGAAAGAATGTACAAGGTGCAGGCCTATACAGAAAAATATATCGAAGCAGAATTTGGCTATCCCTCGGATTCGGATGAAATAGATGAATGGGGCGAAAAGATTGATAGTCATTTTGAAAGTCTCTTCGATCGTTATAAAGAAGACGGCAAATTGATCATTAAGTTCTGACCTCATGACAAGTTGATCATTTCGCAGGTTGCAACAATCGACTTACGCTTTAGATAGGGAGTTGATCGTTTGAAAATTTTTCTGTTTATTGCTACTGCAATCTTAATCTCCTTCACAATCCATTTCATACAGGAGCTGAATATTTCGCGGTTCTGGTCGGGGATGATGACTGGCGTCATTGCAGGACTCATCATATATGTTTATCGTACATTGACCGATCGTTCGAAGAGGAACCAAAATGATTCATGATCTCTGCTTTTTGATGATGCCTCACCTGTCTTCACCCATTTCATATCGATTTTTGAAAGAAGGAGAATGATCCTATGAGAAAAAAGAAGATCGAAAACAACCATTCTCTTCATGCGATTCTCGGATGGATGTTTGAGGTGCTTCTCTACTTCCCGCGTTTAATAGCAGCTGCAATTAAAGCAATTTTTTAGTGTCTGCGAACCTTTCCCTGCCACGGTTGCCAGGAGGTTGATCGGCAAATGCTTTTCGACTCAACAAGGAACTAGATTAGCAATCACTTGTTGACGGATCCTGTTGACATACATAGCGCATTCGCTTGAGAATCCAGAAGTGGTGTAGACGGCGGACGTCTGCACCACTTTTTATTTACAGACAACAGATCATTTGATTAAAACAGATCCAAAACTGCGTTTGATTTGCGTTTTTCTTCTCCTTTTCAACAGATTTTGATCGGTTTTCGTCCAATGGGCTTGGACAAGCTGAGGGTTAAAGGGTTTAGGGTTGTTTTTTTGCGTCAGAAGACGGGCTTGTCGGTTTCTGTTCATCAAAAGTCAGGCTTTGCTCGTCAGAAGTTCCGGTCTGTTCATCAAAAGATGGCCGCTGCTCATCAAAACCCGGCCCTTGCTCATCACGCCAGGATATATGCTCATCAATCACCTTGAGCCGGTCGGAAATTAAGTGACAATCGATGCAGTTCATTTCAAAACCACCCCTGACAGGCAGCTCTTCTCTGCCTGTCAGGGGTGGTTCGTTGGTTTCGACGCGTCTTTTCCGTCTCCTTTGGTACAGTGGCCAGAGAATACCAGAGCACGCAATCCGTGTTAGTCTTTTTTCCACATTGATGTGGCAAACAATAGTGACTTTCTTTAAAGAAAGGGCTTTCATTTCTATGTAAAATGAAGATAGATCAAATGAACGAGACGGAGGTGAATGACATGCGACTGAAGGAACGGCCTTTAATGATTTTGAAAATGTTACTCAAACAAGATGGTGCTCCGCTGAAAATCAGCGACATTTCGTCTGCGCTGAATGTCTCAGACAGAACGGTTCGTAATGATCTCGATGACATTCGTGAAGAGCTTCACCAGAATAGCCGCATTGAATTACTTCGTAAGCCGGGAACCGGTGTATGGATCAAAGGCGATCCCGCTGACATACAGAAGTGTTTCAAGCTCGTTGAGGAAAAAACCGTCGTCCCCTTCTTCACACAGGAAAAACGCGTGACGTGGATTGTGTTCAGATTGCTGTCGAGTGATCGTCCTATGCTGTTAAAAGAGATCGAGGCCACACTCAAAATCAGTCTTTCCTCTGTGCAACGGGATTTTGAACAAGTGGAAAACCTCATGAACGAACATCAATTCACTATCCACCGAAAGAGTGCTCATGGCTATTGGGTAACCGGTGATGAATGGGTCCGCCGGCAATGGCTGTTTACGATACTGGATTCGGAAATCGATACGGATCAGGATATTACCCGCTTCCGCCTGAATCAGGCATTCACTTCCTGCATAAGTAACGTGACCCATTTTCAGCAAAGAATCCCTGCGATCCTGGCGCTCATCGATAAAAGCCCATTTAACTTCACATTGCAGTCGAAAACTAACATCGTGCTTCACCTCTTCATCATCTGGATGCGCTCTTCGGATGCGGATTCTTTAAACTTCGATGCAGCATGCTACGGGGGTGCGCAGGAAGCGTTACACTCCCTGAGTGAAAAACTGATCCGGACGATATTGGGGACGGATGCCAAGATCAATGAACATGACGTTCACTATTTAACGATTCATCTCGTCTCTTCAAGGTATTCCACCACGCTCGCACCGGATCAGTTCAGCTTAAAAGATGATGAGGTCGTCTCACGGATGATCACCATCGCCGGCAGCTTCCTGGGACTTGACCTGCACGATGATCATTTGCTGCGCACCGGACTATTCAATCATCTGGATCCGATGATCAATCGCATAACGCATAACATTCCCGTGGAATCATCTGATGCCATCAGCATCGAAGAGCTGTATCCGGGGATTTCAGCCGCCGCTCTGGCTGCGTCTCAAGTGGTTGAGGCGGTGTATAACGTCAAGGTCCCGAAACGTGAGATGGATTATATCGCTCTTTATTTCGGAGCAGCCATTGAACGGCAGTCTCCCAAGCTGCCATTAGAAAAACTGCATGCTGTTATCATTTGCGAAACCGGCCTTGGGACTTCGCAGTTTGTCAAAGAACGACTCACACGTTTTTTGCCGAACATTCATATCGAGGACGTCGTCAGTCGCTACGAAGCCTATCGCTACCAAGACGATGCCATCGATTTATACATGACGACCGTCCCGTTAAATCCGGACTGGACCAAGAAACCGGTCATCAACGTAAAGCCGATCCCTGACTATACGGATCTACTGACGATTCAGTCATTGATCACCGATATCCAGTCCGATCAGCCACACCTTTATTCCAATTATTCGAACGATATTATCGCCATTGCCAAAAAATACGGTTTGAATGACGAAAATTTTAATGATGAATTGATCCAATACCTTCAAAAAACAGGAATCGAGGCTGCGAATACGCCAGAACCTCAACTTGAAACGAAAAAGGGGCTACTGACGTTACTGCCGGAAAACAGGATCACCATTACCGATGAAGAGCTGAACTGTGAAGAATCCGTGTTCCAATCTGTAGAGCTCCTGGAACATAAACTGTGTGTGCTGCCTGACTATAAACATGCCGTCATCAATCGACTGAAATCGAACGGCCCTTATATGTTAGTCACCCACCACGTTGCATTGCTGCACGCGAAACCTGAGGAAGGAGCGCTGGAGCCTTCCATGTCCCTTTTGTTATGTAAAAAAGGCGTCAATTTTAACAAACCAGGATTCGACCCAGTCTATTTGATTTTTTCTTTTGCAGCAACGGATGATTATTCACACCTGCAGGCATTATCTGAACTTCTGCTCGTTGTTGGTGAACAACGACATGTCAATGCGCTACGGGAGATGCAAGATACGCGGGAAATCCGCCCTTATTTACAGGCTTCACTACTCGATGGAAAAGGAGATGACGAAGTGTGAGTACGATATTGCAGCATGTAAACGAAGATCTGATGATGGTTCATGCGAAAGCATCCAACCGGAATCAGGCGATTGAATTTGCAGGTGACCTGCTGGTGAAAAATCACCTGGCTACAGAGGCGTATATTTCAGCAATGATTCAAAATGTGGAAGAGAACGGCACTTACATCGTCATTGCGCCAGGGATTGCCTTGCCTCATGCCCGTCCTGAAGCGGGTGTGCTTGATATGGGCATCAGTATTGTCACACTCGAAGAGCCGATCCCCTTCGGCCATGAAAAGAACGACCCGGTGGATATCGTGATCGGACTGTGTGCAGTTGACCACGATAAGCATCTGCATTTACTATCGAGCATCATCAGTTTTCTGAGTGATGACATCATCAAACAGGAACTCTCTGAGGCAACTTCAAAGCAAGAAGTCATTCAATTAATCAAAAGGAGTGGGATGTAATGTACAAAATTGTAGCGGTTTGCGGAGCAGGTGTAGGCAGCAGTATGATGCTGAGGGTATTTACGGAACAGGTGATTCAAAAGCACGGGATCGAGGCCACGGTCGATGCTTCTGATATCGGCAGCATCAATCCAGATGAATATGACATTGTCGTCACGACGTCTGATTTTGCCGATCGATTATCAACGGGCGCAGCTATTATTCGTATGGACAACATGACGGACAAAGTGTTTCTGGAAGAGGAATTACTGAAAATCATTAAGTAATGGGGGAGATCGTAAATGGATTTCATTATGTATTTTATTAATAACATTCTAAGTGAAGCGGTATTTCTCGTCGGACTTGTTGTTCTTATTGGCATGCTTTTGCAGAAGAAATCGGTTGATAAAATCGTCTCCGGAACCATTAAAACCATGGTCGGTTTCCTGTTAATCACCACAGGGGCACAAAGCCTGGGTGTTTCCTTGCTGCCCTTGCAGCCCCTCTTGAGTGAGGTCTTTAATTTAAATGTCGATGTGCCTCCTCTCGAAGAAGCGCAGGCTCAGAGTTTTGCGGATATCGGCACCGAAATGGCCCTGATCTTCGCCATCGGCTTTTTAATCCACATTCTTTTTGCAAGAATCACGCCATTTAAGTATGTTCACTTATCAGCCCATGTCTCGTTTTTTTACTCCGGCTTAATTGCAGCGCTCCTCATCTTCAACACAAACCTTTCGTTGGTATCTGTGGTTGCAATCGGTTCGATCATGTTGGCGCTGTATTTGACCATCACGTGTGCTTATATTAACCCGTTGATGAAAAACATCAAGGGCGGAGAAGGATTCACCCTCGGTCACTCCAGTTCAAGTGGTCTCTGGATCGCAGCTCAACTGGGTAAACTGGTTGGGGATAAAGAGAATGACCTGGAAAAAATCAAAATCCCGTCAAGTTTAAGTTTTCTAAAAGAGATGACGGTTGCATTAACCGTCGTCATGACACTGATGTTTCTGATTGTTTCGCTGTTATCCGGTCCGGCAATGGTCAGAGAACAGATCAGTGACGGCCAGGATATCGTCAGCTTTTCCATCATCAACGGGCTGACTTTCGGGCTGTGGATCACCGTCATCATTACCGGTGTCCGGATGCTCCTGTCGGAAATCATCCCTGCCTTCCACGGCATTGCCGACAAATTGATTCCCAATGCAAAACCGGGTCTTGATGTTCCGCTCTTATTTCCAAACCATCCGACATCCGTCATCGTCGGGTTCCTGACCAGTCTGACCGCAGGCTTCATCGGCATGGCCTTCCTCGGGTTCATCAACTATCCGGTGGCTGTATTCCCGGCTCTGATTCCAACGTTCTTTACCGGGGCTGCGACTGCCATCTTCGGAAATTCCACCGGAGGGGTCAAAGGGGCACTGCTCGGTTCCTTTATTAACGGCTTAATCCTGATCTTCGGACAAGCCTTCCTGCTCCCGCAAGTCGGCACGTATGAACCGGTCATGCGTATATTGAGTGAGACGGACTATGCGCTGTATGGACCACTGCTCGGTTACTTGATTCAGTTTATAGCAGGGTGAATGCCATGAAAAATATCATCATTTATTTGACGCTGGCATTCCCGAATGAAGAGAAGTTTTTCAAAATACTTGATATGCTTGACCGCCTGGGCGTGTATGCCGTCGAAATCGGTATACCGGACGACAATCCGTTTATGGACGGAAAGACGATTCAAGCTTCGCATCATGACGTATTGAAACGGAAGTATTCACCCGAAACCATCGTCTCGATGATTCAAACGATCATGAGTGACTATCGGTTCGAAACCGTCCTGATGGGTTATCAGGACAGCTTTGAGTCAAACCGGATCATCGGACATGATGCTTTGACGGATGCTCATTTACTCTGTGTGAACAAAGCACTGACATTTGCAGATCATCCGAAAGTCATTCAGCTGTATGACCCGGACATGGATGAGTCAGCGATTCAGGCGACAGTAAAGCACAACACCCTGTTCGCTTATTGCATGTCACACAAATCTAAAACCGGTGTGCAGCTGGAAACCAGTACAGACACGGCGGAGACGATTGAGACCGTAAAAAAACATGCGGCGATCCCTGCTTTCCTCGGGTTTGGCATTAAAGATGACAACCATGCCGAGAAAGCAGCTTCCATGGGCGCAGACGGGATCATCATCGGTTCTGCATTCGTATCCAAAAGCATCCACGGATCCATCGCTGATTTGGAACAGTACGTCAAAGACATGAACCAGGCCTTCAACAACCGGCTTGAAGTGTATTAATGGCAAATCAAGAGCCTGAAGTTTCCTGTCGTCACCTGGTTGATTGATCTAAAAAACTCCTGTGATCGGTCTCACAGGAGTTTTTCTGATTGCTTTATAATTCTTCAGCTTCCAACATCGCAGCGATCAGTGCACCTTCTGCAGGTTCGATCTCAGGAATGTTCATCTTCACCAGATGATTGTGACTGGTAATTTCTGCTTCAATCGTTTCACGGAACAGATCCAGCCGGTTAAACACCCCGCCTGTCAGCACAACGGGAATGATCTGATCTTGTGCTGAATCCTGGAAGAGTTTATTGATTAAGCAGGATATGGACTTGCCGATATGTGCGGCATTTGTATGTATGATTGTTTTCGCTGCAGGATCGTGTTGATCAGCCGCCTCCATGACTAATTTTCCGAGACCTGCAATGATCTCTTTCGAATTTTCGGCATGGTAAACCGGGTGTATAATGTCCGGCAATCGTTCAACTTGAAAATGCTGCTGTATTAAATTCGTCAGTTCAGTTGCCTGACCTAATGCGTCATATGCTGAAAAAGCAGCTTCCAAAGCGTCGCGTCCCAATGCGTAGCCACTGCCCCGCTCGCCGGCGAAATGTCCCCAGCCGCCTACACGGTCCATCTCTTTGTTGTGATTAATGCCATACGTGATTGAACCTGTGCCGGCGATCTGCACGATGCCCGGTTTGCCCATTGTACCTGAATAGAGCGCCGTGATTGCATCATTCGTCCTGTGCCGGCGATCTGCACGATGCCCGGTTTGCCCATTGTACCTGAATAGAGCGCCGTGATTGCATCATTCGTGATGACGACCTTCACATTTTCACTAAATAATGAACCAAGGGCCAATTGCAACGCCCCTTTTGCGGCAGGGTGTTCAGCACCAGAAATGCCTGCAAAGACGATTGCCACTTCCGAAAGATGGATCCCGCTTGTCGATTTAAGTGTTTGTAAAAGCGTACCGAACTCTTCTTTGATCCGTTCCATCTTTGCACTGTTGGGGTTAGTCGGGCCGACTGTTGCCTCTGAGAGGATGTTGCCCCTTCTGTCGGCAAGTATGCCTTTTGTCTTTGTACCGCCGCCATCAATGCCAATGAAATACATGGTGTACACCTCTTTGTGTTGTTGAAAATCGTTTTTGAAAACAGCGCTTTGGTTTAATCATCCGCACCATTTCTTTTTTCAGGCTTTTTGTTCGAGCTGGTTAAGAATTCTACTGCTTTTCTCGTTTCGTCTAAATGCTTCACGGTTTCATCGTACAAATTAGAGGCCACACACATAAATAAGATATCAACGACTTGTAATTGGGCGATTCGTGATGAGGTTGCACCGCTTCTGAAGGTCGGTTCTTTTGTCGTGGAGGTATATAAATGAACGTCTGCATGATCGGACACAATGTTATTCCCGTATTTGGTTATACTGATGGTTTTAATATTTCTTTGCCTTGCCAATTGCAAAACCTTTGCAACTTCTGCCGTGCCGCCTGAATAGGATATACCGACCACAACGTCATTTTCATCGGCGTTGGCCACTTGTGTGGCGACCATATGAATGTCTGTAAATGCATAGGCATTCTTGTTGATCCGGAGAAATTTTTGTTGCGCATCTTGAGCGATAATCCCTGAGGCCCCGAGTCCCACGAAATGGACCCTTGACGTTTTCCTGATCATCTCTATCGCTTTTTCCAATTCCTCGATATTCAACAATTCTGCTGTTTCCTTAATTGTTTGAATGCTATTATTTGTCATCTTTTCGATGATGGACACCGGAGATTCATTAGGCTCAATGTCGCGAATTGTACCACTGTCCGTCCTTTGCAGATCACCGGCAATTCTGATTTTCAAATCCTGGAACCCTTTTAAATTCAATGATTTGCAAAGCCTGATCACGGCCGCGCCACTCGTCAAGCTCCGTTTCCCCAACTCTTTCGCCGTAAGGGATACGGTCTCCTGAGGATTTGAAATGATATACATGGCTATCTTCTTCTCTGAAGGGGGCAGCGTGGGAAGCATTTCAGAAAGCATTAATATTCCGCCGTTTACAGACATACCGACACTCCTCGTCTCTTATTGTGAGCTTCATTAATGAGGAAACAATCCCCGATACCTATAGATTAACAGAATCCATTTCGAATCACACGCTTCATTCTGTTACTTATGGGCTAATTGGATGGCCTCACGAATAAATCCATCTGTTTGTTTAATGTACTCCTGTGCAGAGGCAAAGCCGATATCGGCTTTAATCATGACGATGGCTGGTTTCACTTCATAATCTGTTTTTCGCAACACGTCCTCCGCGTCTGCGTAAGAAACTTTCGTGATAGTAGAAACAATGTTAATCGCCCGTTCCTTTAATTTATTGTTGCTGACTTTCACGTCGACCATCAGGTTCTCGTAGACTTTACCAATTTTAATCATCGTTGTGGTCGTAATCATGTTTAATATCATTTTGTGCGCTGATGCCGCTTTCATTCTTGTTGAACCGGTCAAGACTTCCGGGCCGGTAACAACTTCAATATTGATGCTGGCATACTGACTGATCAGTGAGTCCTTGTTGCTGGATAAACTGACCGTTTTTGCGCCAACTTCTTCTGCGTATTGTAACGCACCAGCCACGTAAGGTGTGCTGCCGCTTGCAGCGATGCCGATGACAACGTCCAGCTCCGTGACACCCCGACTCGCGAGCTCCTTTGCCGCCAGTTGTTCATCGTCCTCAGCGCCCTCTACCGCTGTCGCAATCGCCGAGTCACCACCGGCAACGACAGCTTGCACTAAATCCGAAGGTACGCTGAATGTAGGGGGACATTCCACCGCATCCAGTATACCGATTCTGCCACTGGTTCCAGCACCAACATAGAACAGTTTTCCACCATTTTTCAACGCCTGAACCACTTCATCCACGGCTTTTTCGACGGCAGGGAGTGTTTTTTTTACGCTGTCTGCCACCGTCCGGTCTTCCTCATTGATGATGGTCAATATATTTGACGTTGACTCCTGGTCAATGTTCATTGAAGATTCATTGCGTAACTCAGTTAATAATTTATCTAACTTTTCCATCGCATCTCATCCTATCTGTATAGAAGATAAGGTTTTCTTCGTTGTTTGAACGATTCCACCTGATCTTCACAAGATCGTATAAATTCTTGCGCGTTCTGATTCAGTATAAGATTCCTTAGTGTTGTTGTTCCTGCTAATAGATCAAAAAAAAATTTGTTCTCCTCGTTTACAATAAACTCAAATTCTTCTTGATAGAGTTCTGCAATCGTCTCAAGCAGGTAAATACCAGTTGCTAAGGAATGTAATTCCTGCCGGTTGACGAGATGCAGCTGCACGCCTCCGCAAATCTCGCCCTCATGTTTTTGATAACTAGGAATGAATGACGTTGGACGGGCCAGTACACCTGGCACGCTTCTTCGATTAAATGCTTTCGCCAGCTGATGGCCGTCAATAAAAGGGGCTCCGACCACTTCAAACGGTCTGGTTGTTCCCCTGCCTTCTGACAGGTTGGTGCCTTCGATGAGACAGGTTCCTGTGTAGAGCGTGTTCATATCGCTATTCGTTACATTGGGGGACGGTGACACCCAAAATAACCCCGTATCGTCGTAGTACATTTCGCGGCGCCACCCCTCCATTGGCACAACGGTCAGGGCACAATCATATCCAAATTCATGTTTATACAACTGAGCAAGTTCTCCCACCGTCATTCCGTGCCGGTTGGGAATCGGCAGTAATCCCACAAACGACCGGACTTGATCTTCCACCAGATTCCCTTCCATATTCAGCCCTGAAACCGGATTGGGCCGGTCGAGCACAACCACCTGTTTCCCGTACTGTTCACTCGCTTCCATTACATAGGCAAGCGTATAGATAAACGTATAATACCTTGAACCGATGTCCTGAAGATCAAAGACGAGCACATCAACCCGATCAAGCATCTCTTCGGTCGGTTTTCTATTGTTCCCATAGAGACTGTATACAGGGAGATGTGTGAAGGGATCTGTGTAGGAATCCACGTTCTCTCCCTCTTTCATATCTCCTCGAAGTCCGTGTTCCGGGCAATACAGTGATGTCAGCTGGATATCAGGGTGATTGTGGAATAAGTCAATGGCTGGCACCAGACCCTGATTCACACCCGTCATATTTGTAACCAGTCCAATTCGCTGATCTTTGAATTGTAAATAGTCCTTTTCCAAAAATAGATCTAAACCGATCTTCATAGAAATCACCTGTCTCCCGAATGCTGTTCATCCGTTCATTTGTTGAATTGCGGTAAAAAGCGTTCATGTTCTTTCAAAAAGTCATTCAGCATCGCTTTTGCCACGGTGACCGAAGTCACCAGCGGATGAAGGTTCAATGCCTGTAACGCGGTTTGATAATCTCCTTTTACGGCCGCTTCCACGGTCAGTGATTCGAACGCTTTGACGATTTGCAAAAGCCCGATCATGTGGGGTTTCACGTCCGACTGAATCTGTATGGGATGAGCGCCTTGCGAATCAATCACACAATTGATTTCGATCGACGCATCGTCACTCAGAAATTTGAGCATCCCGTTGTTTTGCGTATTCACGGTCTGAATATCTTTTTTGTCGTTATAAATGGACGAAATCAGGTTAACAGCTGCGAGAGAATAATAAGCTCCGCCTCTGTTTTCAAGCAATGCAGGCTTTTCATTGAGCTCTGTATTCTCATAGACAGCAAATAATTCATCTTCGATTTTTTTGACCACTTCTGCCCTCGTTCCATCCTCACGCTCTGCTTCGAGTTCATCCGCCAGCATCTTGTCTGCCATGTAATAGTAGCGAAGATAGCCGCATGGCAGGCCTCCTAATGAACTCAGGAAATCTTCATCCCATTTGAAATCCGGAATGTTTTTAACAGAAAAACTGTCTTCCCCGGCGGGATTATTCAAGAATTGGTCGAGCACATCCTTACCGTGCAGTTTAATTTGGGTAGTCCAGTTTAAGTGATTGATCCCAACCCATTCAACAGCGAGGTTGTCGATGTCCGTTTTCGCGTAGTTGGCAATTTTCTTTTTGATGCCAATTGGCAGGTTGCATAACCCGATACTTTTGATACGCGAATGTTTGGCCACGGCCTCCGTGATGATTCCGGCAGGGTTGGTAAAATTAATCAGAAAAGCGTCCGGAGCCAATTCCTCCATCTCTTTACAAATATCGAGAATGACCGGAATCGTGCGCAACGCTTTTGAAAAGCCGCCAGCACCGGTTGTCTCCTGACCGATACACTGGTATTGAAGCGGGATTCGTTCATCAGCCGCCCTGGCTTCAAGAAGACCCACCCTGATTTGAGTCAGGACAAAATCGGCATTTTCAATGGCCTCTCTTCGATTAAGCGTCACATGAACGCTTATGGGAATCTCCTTTTTCTTCAGCATGCGCCGCACAAGGTTTTCGATAATCTCCAACTTCTTCTGTCCTTCCGGAATATCCACCAAATACAGCTCAGTGATGGGCAGTTCGCTGTAGTTTTGGATAAAACCTTCGATCAGCTCAGGCGTGTACGATGACCCTCCGCCAATCACTGCGATTTTTAACGCCTGTTCACTCATGATTCATCCTCCTTGCCAATCTGAAACGATTCATGCGCATGGATTTTTTCATAGGGAATAGCGATCCCTAATGCATCAAATGCCAGAAATACTGAACCATGTACCGGCAATATCGTCGAATTGATCAACTCATAATCGTGAATGCCATTGTTCTCAAGCGTTTCTTTCAAACGATTGATCAAGTCAGGGCTTTTCCCTTTTTGCAAAACCGAGCCATTTAACACAATGGGAATCATCACTTCATGCAATGCAGGGAGCTGATTGATGACGGCCTTACCTGCCTTACCCAACTCTTCACCAACGTTTCTTAACAAGCTGATCGCCGTCTGATCGTTTTTTTCCGCAGCTTCATGGAGCACGTGTGTAAGTGCTGAAGGCACCGAGAAATCCTGATTGTCTAAAGCGAATCGATACAGTTCTCCCATTGTGGAGAAGCCAAGTTCTTTTGGAACCATCTCTTCGAGCATGGTTTTGTCATCTCTCGTTTCCCAAGACCGGATGGCAGCGCGGAAAGTTTCCTGAGCCATAAAGGCCCCTCCTGCGGCATCGCCAAACCGGTAACCAAAACCACCTATTTGCACTGTTTTTCCATATTTATCTCTTCCAGCTGCGTTAGTCCCTGAGCCGCAAATGATAACAACCCCAAGATATTCAGGGCTTCCGGATCTCAACCCTTGGAGTGTATCGCACTCAAGTCCCCAGTGTTGAAACGGCATTGAGCTTACCAGCTGATTCAAGATGACCCTGTCCTCAGGACGATCCGCTCCGGCTAGACCATACTGCACATAATCGATCTCTCCTGGCTGAAGATCAGCTTTGTTCATCGCCTGATCCACTGCGGACTGCAAACGGCTGAGGAATAATGCCGGTCCTGTCCCTGTATAATTTGTCCCTGGCGAGAATCCCTGACCAAGAAGATCCCCCGATTCGTTGACTATCACTGCATGTGTTTTACTGTTGCCGCCATCGACTGCAAGTATATGTTTCAAGAGTTTCTCTCCTCCATCCTGTTTTTACGCCATCTGTTTATCCTTTGACTGCGCCTTTCATGATGCCTCCGATGAAGTATTTCTGTACGAACATAAAGAGAATCACGACCGGGGCCATGGATATCACTGCACCTGCCGAAATCAATCGCCAATTCGATGTGAACGTTCCGGAAAGCATATTCAAGCCAAGAGGCAAAGTAAACATGTCCTGATCACTGATGATGATCAAAGGCCAGAGGAAGTCTCCCCACGCTGTAATGAACGTGAAAATCGCAAGCGTGGCCATGGACGGTTTCACGAGGGGAACCAGAATCCGAAATAAAATCTGAAAGGTGTTGGCCCCGTCCATCCTTGCCGACTCATCCATTTCATAAGGGACAACGGTGAATGCCTGCCTCATCAAAAAGACTCCGAAAGCCGTTGTGATATTGGGCAAAATCATCCCGGCATAGGTGTTTTGCAGCCCCAGATTCATCGAGATGATATAAACCGGGATCATTAACAGCTGGAACGGGATCATCATGGTACTGATGATCAAAAAGAAGATGGTTTTCTTGAATCTGAAATTCATTCTGGCCAGCGGATAAGCTGCCAATGTGCAAAACAGAACCGTCAGAAATACAGTAAAGATCGTCACGACAACACTGTTAAATAAATACCTGGCAAATGGGAAGGTATTCATCACTTCAATGTAATTGCCGAAGGTGGCCTGTTCGGGAATCAGCTTCGGGGGATAGGTAAATACATTTTCCCCTCCTGATTTAAGTGAAGTGGAGATAAGCCAGATAAAAGGCCCGACCATGATAACGGCTACGAATAACAGAAGAGCATACACCAGTAGTTTTTTGGAAATGTCCTTCAGGTCAATCTTCTTGTTCATAATTGTGATCATCCTGCTTCACCTCCGATCATGTGATATTTCCTCTTTTACCGGTGAATTTTAAATTAATTAATGTGAGGATTAAGGTGATGATAAATAAGATGACGCCCGCCGCACTGGCATAACCCATATTCAAATTACTAAAGGCTTCCGTATAAATAAAGAATACGAGTGTCTCTGAGCTGTGAAGCGGCCCACCGCCGGTCATAATATAAATCTCCTCAAATACTTTCATGGCGGCGATGATCGACATCATTGAGACCACGGCGATAAACGGCATCAGCATAGGAATCGTGATTTTGGTTACTTGCTGCCACCAGTTTGCCCCATCGATCTTGGCCGCTTCATATAAATCATCCGGTATGGATTGCAGACCGGCCAGGTAGATCACCATGTAGTACCCGATCCCTTTCCAGATCGTCACGACCATGACCGCAAATAAAGCGGTCGTTGTTGAGGTAAGCCAGTGAACAGGTTCTTCGATTACGCCAATAAATTGCAATATGTAATTGAGCACGCCATATTCCCGGTATAATAAATCCCAGGCTAAACCTGCCACGACCATCGATGTCACAACCGGTAAAAAGAACGCAGACCGGAAAAAGACGGCCCCTTTAATTTCCTGATTGACTAAGACAGCGACAAATATAGGTAATATCACTAACAGAGGTACCACACCAACGACATAAATGATGGTGTTACTCAGGACTTGCCAGAACAAACCATCCTGAAAGAGCTCCGTATAATTTTCAGTTCCTACGAATTCAGCGTCTTGAATAATGTTGTACTCTGTAAAACTGAGCCAGATTGCTTGTATCATCGGAAAGAAAACAAATGTCCCTAAAATAATGCAACCTGGTAATAAAAACAGATACGGTGTAAATTTAGAATATCGCACATTTTCCCTCCTAAACCATTCGACGAAGCGTAATCAGCCGTGCCCAAGAAACACCCAAGAGTCAAGCAACGAAGCGGCTTGACTCTTGAAGGGAGTCTTGATGTCGTCAACATTTATCGTCCGAAACTGCAAAACATCTATGCATTTCTACACACCTGTCTTTTCGGTTCAGTCTTCGACTAATAATTCATTCCATTCTTCTTCCGCTTCTGCTAATGCCTCTTCAGGGGTGGCTTCTTCAAGCAACGCCTTTGCAAATGCATCATGAATTGCCGATTGCAATTCGCTGAAGTTATTCATCGGAGGTACCAAAAGTTCAGCATCCGGGAGTTGCTGCGCTGAAATAATTCGTTCATAATCTGCCGCTTCTGCATCATCTGGCAGATCAGTAAAATACGGATCTTCCAATGTCTCTTCCGTTGAAGGAAGAATTGCCGTGAGCTTCGTGAACTCCAGCTGGTTTTCAGGATTTGTCACGAACTGAGCGAATTGAATTGACTCTTCTTTGTTCTCAGACCCTTCCGGAATAACCAGATTCTGAACATTCATGTTCTTCTTTCCTGATTCACCTGTGAGTGCTTCTGACGGCTCTGAAACCTCATACACTTCAGGCGCGTTTTCCGAAACTTCTGTCATGAATATGTTCTCACCAAAGGCCAGCTGCCCTGATGTGTACATATTGGTGATTTCCCGTTGCTCACCCAGCGACTCCGGTGGAATCAGGCCTTCTTGATATAACTCCGCAAAATATTCGACGGCTGCGATTCCCTCCGGCGAGTTGAATGCTGCTTCGGTACGCTCTTCATTGGTTAAATCGGCACCCATTTTCACTAAGTATTGCATCGGAAGCGTTCCTTCAAACGATGGAAAGAAGCCGTATTTCCCCGTTTCATCCATCACGATCTCCGCCTGTTCTGCCGCTTCTTCAAAGTTGGCTGGCGGGTTCTCAGGATCCAGACCTGCTTCTTCATAGACTTCGGTATTCGAGTAAGCTATTTCTGTCCCGAGATACCAAGGAAAAGCAAACGTGTCTCCGTCGAGCTGATTGGCTTCCCAAGCGCCTTCAAGATAGACGTCTTGCTCTTCCTGGGAAATTTCGTCGTCCAGAATGGTTAAAGCATCAAGCTCAGCAAGGTTCGCCCCGAATGATGGATTTAAATTGACGACATCCGGTTCATTACCGGCACTGATATCGGATAGTATTTTTTGCTCTAAATCAGAGGCCGGAACATCCACCCAGTTAATCGTGACATGAGAATGCTCTTCTTCGTAAGCATCGATTAACCCCTCGATGTATTCTGTGAATGTTGGCTGCAGTTGCATCGTCCAGAATTCGATGGTCACATCCTCTTGAGCTGCTTCTTCATTGTTGTTCCCGTTATTGTGATCATTGCCTGTGTTGTTCCCACCTGCATTGTTGTTTCCATTTCCTTCATTATCAGTATTGCCACAAGCGGATAAAGCAACAAGTGAACTCAAAAGCACACCAGTGACCATGGTTTGTTTTCTCATCAATCATTTCCCCTTTAATCATTATATTTGTCTTGAAAATTGCCTCGGATACTCCTTTTCCAAGCTGTCCCTTCACCCCCTTTATCGTAATCAAGTTGATGCCATGGATGATCCGTCCGACACGGTCGAACTGTGATTTTTGTAGTTGTCACATCAGGGAGCCGTCAGAAAGCTACGAAAGGTTGCCTGCTGTGACAATCCTTCGATAAATATTGCGACCGAGAGAGCCCTCCGGCATTTCATACGGCCCTGCAAATTCCAAACGCTCTGCTTCCAATTCTTCAATGGCCGTGATCTCGCCCTGTAGCCATTGTTCAAGGCGGTACTGTGCGGTTTCCAATCGGGCATGTAGCCCTCCGTACCGGATCTCCAACACTTCCCAACCAAAAGGTTTGTTGATCGAGAACCACAGATCCCGGTGCGACTCTCGAAGCGTATTCAACCGTTGCTTCAATTCTTCTACTTCACTGATCAACAACCTGACCGCATCTGTATCATCTGCATCGTACGCTTGCTTCAATTGGATTCCGATTTCAGCCTTAATGTTTAACACGCGGGCCAGGTTATGATAAAAGCAAAACAGCAACTGCCATTGAGGGTTTCGCACAATTGCCTTTTCCAATGCCGTGCTCAGTTTCTTATAGTGTTCATTAAGTGGGAGTCCATGAACATTCTTGTCGTACAATCCAATTAATACGTCTTGCCAAAGTAAAAACTTTGAAGGATTGGACTCATGTAAATTACTGGTGGATACACCTGGCGTTTCATCCAGTTGGTTCAGAATCATGAAATCTTCCCAGTAACCACCGGCACATGTGCCAAACCGGTATTGCAAATGCTCTTCACTGACGAATTCCTGATAGGCATGCTCTGCAAATAGCTGCAGCATCGGTAATCCTGCAGAAAGTGGTGTCTCGGCACCATTGTCTCCCCACATCGTCAGGAAAACTTCCTGTACACCCTCTTCTTTACAAGCAAGCAAGGCTGGTTCAGTCGTGGCTCTCGCTTTGCCGTAGTTGGGCGAAATGCCGTTCCATGTCCAGGAACCGCCTGCAAAAACCGGTGTGGACCCTAACGACTGATGTTTTTGTATGAACGCTTGATAAAATGACTGATCCGTGTGGTAATAATCCCAGTACACAAGTTGTGTATCTGGTATGGAAGAAACGACCTCGTCAGGGATCGATGCCTCCAGATCGTAGTAGGCCCCGTCCTTTGAACCTAACCTGAAATACATGTCGCTCCAGATCATGGTCTTCAGGTCATATTTTTCAGCAATCGAGACAACATCCTGTAAATGCTCACTCATAATACCGAAACGCTCCCGGTATCCGTTTTTATCTAAGTACTTCCCCAAGCCCAATTGATGAGCTTCGTCCATCCCGATATGCATCCGCTTCGATCGAAATGGTTTTGACGCTGCCGTAATGATGTGTTCTAAAAATTGACGCGTCTGCGGTTCTCCTGCCAATAAGATATCTTCGGTATCTCTCAGATTTATCGCATAGTTCCATTTAAGTGCTTCCGTCAGATGGGCTAATGTCTGAATGCACGGAATCATCTCAATCCCTAAATCATCCGCATAGGCATCGCACATGGCCAATTCTTCCTGGTTATAGCGGCCTCGCATATAGCCGAAATACGGATACTCCGGCACCTCATACGTATCTTCTGTATAAATCATCATGACATTTAAACCCATCAAGGCCATTTTACGAAGCAGGCTCTGGACTTCCCCGGTCCGCAATACACCATTCCTGGAGCAATCCACCATCACCCCACTGGTCTGAAAGCACGCTTGTTCTGTTCGTTCGAAGCTCTGTTTTTGTTCATGATTTTCAAGCCAAAGCCCCATGCCACGAAAAAAATGGACTTTCTTTTCAAAAAACAGTTCACCATACCCGTTCTCTTTTTTGATCACCAGAGGACCTTTTCTCTGCTTAATGTAAAGGGGATATCCGTCGTCACTTATCTGAATGTTCATGTCCTGTAAAAGTTGCGAGAGCCCCCGTTCTAGTAGCGAAGTGTCTCCAATCAGTCGGATTTTCATTTTTCCTCCTTTAGCTTTTGGCATTTAAAAGGAAACTTTCAACAGGTAAAACATAACATACCGGCTCTATTTTTGAAATAAAAAATTAAAATTAATTTATATTTTATGATTTTTAATTTCAATATGCCTACATTTATGGTCGGATTACTGATAGACTGATTACATAGCCTTGCATGTATTTTTCTAAAAGGAGTGTCCGAAATGATGGTTGAATCCGTTCAAGCATTTCTGCGTAAAGAAATGTCAGTTAAGCATGCGCCCGGAGCCTGTCTGCAGGTCTCCTGTAACGGAGAAATCGTATTAAGCGAAGTCTTCGGCAATAAAACGGTGTTTCCAAGGACGTCACCGATGAAAAAAAACACCGTCTTTGACCTGGCTTCACTAACAAAAGTTGTTGCGACAATGCCTGCGCTAATGAGACTGCTCGATGCTGGTGAACTGACACTCGACGATCCCGTGTCTCATTTCTTACCTGCATTCGCCCAACAGAACAAGGCATCCGTTACGGTAAAACATTTATTGACTCATACTTCCGGATTGCCGGCACACCGGCCATATCATACATATGACGACCTTTTATCAACAGAGATGATCATTGCTGAAATCTGCGCTGAACCACTCCAATGCCAACCAGGAAGCAGAGTCATCTACAGTGATTTAGGGTTCATGCTCTTATACAAAATCGTTGAATTGATTACAGAAGAACCATTTGAGCATTTCGTGAAACGGGAAATCTTTGAGCGGCTGAACATGAGGGAGACGGCATTCAATCCTTCATTCGCTATCGATCGCTATGCTTCCACAGCCTATTGCGAAAAATTGAACGATTATAAACGGGGCGTTGTTCATGATGAGAATGCAGAATTAATGCTTGGTATCAGTGGCCATGCCGGCTTATTTTCCACGCTGCATGATGTGCAGAATTACACATCGATGATTGAAAATCATGGTGTTTTCAACGGTGAACGCATCCTCTCCAAAGCGGCAGTAGATCTTTCAAAATTAAATTTCACTCCTTTCGATTCGCAACATCGAGGCTTGGGCTGGATGTTAAAATCTCAATCCTCCGCCTCATGTGGTGATCTATTTTCTGATCAGTCCTACGGTCATACAGGTTTTACCGGAACGAGCATCTGGTTTGATCCAACCCTGAATGTCCATGTGATCTTCCTGACTAATCGTGTTCATACCGGGGATTCATCATCATTTTTCAGATTAAGAGCGAGGTTGCATAACTTCATTCGATCTCATTTTTGATCGACATGGCATTAAAAAACCACCCCCAACATCGCAGCACTTCACTGCCTGTCAGGGGTGGTTCGTTTTTTCGATCGGATTGTTACTCCGCGGATTCCGGTGCGGAGGTGTCGGCTTTCTTTGCGTAGCGGTTGACGATCAGGCTGATGGCGCCGTCACCGGTGACGTTCGTCGCGGTGCCGAAGCTGTCCTGAGCCATGTACAGGGCGATCATCAGACCGATGGCCGCTTCATTGAAGCCGAGCATCGTCGTGAGCACACCGAGGGCGGCCATGATGGCTCCGCCCGGAACGCCGGGTGCAGCGATCATGATGATGCCGAGCATGGCGATCACCGGCAGCATCTCCCCGAAGGTCGGGATCGTGTAGCTGTCCATGACGGCCATGACCGCAACGGCGCAGGAGACGATGGTAATCACACTTCCGGAGAGGTGGATCGTCGCGCTCAGGGGCACAGCGAAGTCCGCCACTTCTTCCTTGACGTTGTTTTTCTTCGTCTGCCTCAAAGTGACGGGAATCGTCGCGGCACTGCTCATGGTCCCGAGACCGGTGAAGTAGGCCGGCAGCATCGTTTTGATCAGCGGGAACGGGTTGCGGCCATTCACAGTTCCGGCAACGGTAAACTGGATCGTGATCCAGAGCCAGTGGGTGATGATCGCAACGAGCAGCACGACACCGAAGACCTGCAGGGTATCAAATACGGCACCTTCCGCAGCCATCTCCACGAAAATCCCGGCAATGTAGACGGGTAAGAACGGGATGATGACTTTGGCGATGACGAGATCAATGATCCCCTTGCCTTCATCAAAGAGGTTCATGAGCGTCGGGCTGTTCGTCTTGGCGATGCCGATCCCGAAGAGAAACGCCATGATGAGCGCGGTGATGACCCCCATCAGCGGTTCGATCTCCAGCTGGAAGAAGCCTTCAAGCCCGGAACCTTCACTCACGTTCGCCTGATCCGCCTGAATAAACGGGATGACGGCAATGGCGATGAAGAAGGCGAAGACCCCGGCAAGGATCGTCGACAGATAGGCGGTTCCGACGGTGGCACCGACGAGGCGGCCGGAACTTTTGCCGAGCTTCGAGACGCCGGCAACGATAAAGAACAAAATGATAAATGGAATGATGAAGTTGATGAACTGGCCGAAGATGTCTTTGATGGTGACGAAGAACTGGGTGACCAAATCGATGTTCATCAGACCGATGAGAATACCGGCGATGATACCGGCAAGTAATTTCGCGATTAATTTCATGCGTGTTTCCCTCCTGTGGACTGTCTTTGTCTGCAATATATGTACAACTGTCCATTTATGATAGACAAGTGATTCCGGGTTTTCAAGGGCTTGTGAAATGTTCGCAATAGTCCGTCGATTGGCAGCGTTTACCCTTATATCCGGCTGGTTTTGCCTGGTTTTGGCCCGATGGAGTTGGACAAGTTGAGGATTGGGTGGTTTTCGGAGTCAAAAGACGGGTTTATCGGTGACTGTTCATCAAAAGCAGGGCTCTGCTCATCAGAAATGGCCCGCTGTTCGTCAAAAGTTCGCAGCTGCTCATCAATACACTACTCTGGTTCATCACCCCGGGGCATTTGCTCATCAATCATGGGGACGTGAACGTTTTTCTGAAAATCATCCCTGCAATCCCTTCGAAATACGATATACTGAATGGGTGAGAATTATAACTACAGGGGTTGATCAAGATGAATGATATGATCGAATGGGTGAAGGAGCATCCGGCGATGACCGTAATTTTGGGTCTGCACGCCTTCTTTTTTGTCCTGCTTTATTCCGATCCGGCAGCAGGGGAGATGCTGCTGGTGCATCCGGATGAGCTGTTTGCCCGTCCGTTTACGCTGTTCACGGTAATGTTCTCAACCGGGGCGATTCTGCACCTGATCTTAAACGGGTTTTTGATCGTGATGTTCGGGGGACGTTTGGAAAAAGCGGTCTCGAAGCTGACAGCTGTGGGGATCTTTCTGGTCACAGGCTTTGCGGCAAGCATGTCGCTTCTCGTCTATGCGCCAATGATGAGCTGGACAGGGGACACTCTTGCGTTATCTTCCGCGGCGGCGTTCGGTGTAACGGCCGCCTATGCGGCACTGCGGCCAGACGAAGAGGTTGTGCGTTCGAAAGCGCAGCGCTGGGTGATTATTCTGTTGATCATGAATGTCGTCGTCAGCCTGCAGGATCCGGATCTGGCCATGATGGCCCCGGGTCATACCGTCGGGATTGTCACCGGCTGGCTGATCGGTTACGGATTGAAACAGATCCTCCCGGCCAGTGAAGAACCAATAACGGAATCGTAACGAAATAAAGGCCACCCGGGACATGGTAGACATGTGCCGGGTGGCCTTTTCTCATGAAAATACGTTTTTATTTGTATGGTTGTCTATACCAATATGTTCAGTTATACTAAAATCAGATCCTAAAAAAGCAGGTGAAGATGATGACAAATTCGATGTATATTCAAGGCGGGACCCTCTATCATGCCGACGGTTCCGAGATCAAACACCCCCTGATCGAAATCCGTGACGGCAAGGTCGTCTCGGTCACGACCGCTATTGAAGCACCAAGCGATGCCGACGTCTTTCACGTTGCGGATGACGATGTGATTCTTCCGGGAATGATTGATCTCCACATTCACGGCAGCTACGGCGCGGATGTGATGGACGGAACCAATGAGGCCCTGGCGATGATGAGCCGGACCCTCCCGAAAGAAGGGGTCACCGCGTATCTGGCGACAACGATCACCGATGAGGAACAAACCATTGAGCAGGCGCTTAAAAACGTTGCGGGCTACTATCACGACCGCGGGGCGGAACTCCTCGGAGTTCATCTTGAAGGGCCCTTTATCAGCCCGCTTCAGGCAGGCGCACAGCCGAAAGAAGCGATTCGACAACCTGACGCAGCCACGTTTCGAAGATGGCAGCAGCTGGCAGACGGATACATCCGGCTCGTCACGTTTGCTCCGGAGGAAGAAGGCGGCCTGGAACTCCTGGATGCCATGACTGATCTTGGCGTCATCAGCTCCATCGGTCACTCCCACGCGACGTATGACGTGATTCAGGAAGCAGAAAAAAGAGGCCTGACCCACGCGACGCATCTCTTTAACGGCATGCGACCGCTCCATCACCGGGAACCTGGCGTCGTCGGTTCCATCTATTTAAGCAAACAGCTGAAAGCGGAGCTGATCTTCGACGGGGTGCACGTTTCGCCGGAAGTGGCCCGGTTATCGTGGCAGATTCTCGGCAGTGACCGGTTGATGCTCATTACCGACGCCATGCGCGGCAAAGGCCTTGGTGACGGGGATTTTGAGCTGGGCGGTCAGCCGGTAGCGATTCGAAACCGGGAAGCGAGGCTCTCGGACGGGACCCTCGCCGGCAGCGTCCTCACGATGGATCAGGCAGTGCGGCATGCGTTGAAGCTGCCCGGCATTCAGTGGACCGACATCGTGAAGGTCACATCGTACAATCAGGCAAAGTCGTTGAAGATCGACGATCGCAAAGGGGCGTTGAAACCGGGGTATGACGCGGATATCGTCGTCATGACCCAGGACGGCACGGTCAAAAATACATGGTGTAAAGGAGTCGAACGACAATGACTATAAAGATGCAACACGTCAAAGACTACGGGGAAATGAGTCAAAAAGCAGCCGCCTTCTTCTATGAAGCGATCCATTCAAATCCAAAGATCCACTTAGGGATGGCAACCGGCGGCACGCCTTCCGGGATGTATCAGGAGCTGATTCACAAGTTGACCGAGCACCCTCTCCCCCTCGGTGCCATCAAGACCTTCAACCTCGATGAATACGTCGGGCTGACCCAGGACGACCCGAACAGCTACTATACGTTTATGAGAGAAACCCTGTTTGCGCCGCTGAAGCTGAGCCGGAACCAGACGTACGTCCCGGACGGAAGGACAACAGATCATGAAGCGGAATGCACCCGGTACGAAAATCTACTGGACACACACGGCATCGATGTCCAGCTCCTGGGCGTCGGGGCTAACGGGCATATCGGCTTCAATGAACCGGGTACACCGTTTCATTCCACAACCCATGTGGTACAGCTGAATCCATCCACCCGGGAAGCCAATGCACGGTTTTTCGATCGGCAAGAAGATGTACCCACCCACGCGATTACGATGGGCATCGCCTCGATTTTGAAGGCGAAACAAATCGTCCTCCTCGCAAGCGGTGAGACGAAGTCCGAAGCGATTTTTCAGCTTTTGAATGGTACAATGTCAGAAGAATGGCCGATTACTGCGCTTCAGCATCATCCGGATGTGACAGTGATGGTGGACGAGGCTGCGGCCAGCAAGATTCTATGACGAAACGGATGTGTGACGTATGATCGACAAGGAGTCTCCGATACCAATGTATTACCAGCTGCAGGAGATGTTACGAAAGCTGATCGAGTCCGGCGACCTGAAACCAGGTGACCCGATCCCTTCTGAACGGGAATTGTCCGAACAGCATGACATCAGCCGGATGACGATTCGTCAGGCCCTGACGAATCTGGTCAACGAAGGGCTGCTGACCCGCTCCAAAGGACGGGGCACCTTCGTGGCGGAAGAGAAGATTGAACAACCTTTGATGAAACTGACAGGTTTTTCCGAGGATATGCGCCTTCGGGGCATTGAACCGGGCTCACGCCTGATTCAGTTTGATACAGTCAAGGCTGGTGACAACGTTGCCAAGTATCTGGAGATAGACCCGGGAACAAAGGTGTATCAGATCAGCCGGCTCAGGCTCGGGGACGGTGCGCCCATGGCGTACGAAACCTCGTTTCTCCGAATGGACGGTCTCCTCCTCAAGGAAACCGATCTGCAAGGCTCCTTGTATGCCTTGATCGAAGCCACACTGAATAAAAAAATCGCCCGTGCCAGGCAGACGATTGAACCGTCTTTTGCCACGGAAGATGAAGCGGAGCTGTTGACCGTGGAGACCGGTTCACCGGTTCTGTTACTTGAACGGATCACCCGCTTTGACGACGGCACGGTTTTTGAGTATGTCAAATCGGCCTATCGCGGGGACCGCTATAAGTTCATCGCGGACATGCAGCGCTGATGCCAAACAACGATAGGGAGGATTTCAATGGCTTTTCGGTATGTGGATGAAGCACTTCGAAGGATAGACGGATTAAAGGAACGGCAGCTTCCTCAACTGACAAACGCTGCAAACCAATTGATCAGGACACTGCGCAGTGACGGGATGATCCATATCTTCGGCACCGGTCACTCGCATCTATTGGCAGAAGAGGCCTTTTACCGGGCAGGTGGACTGGTGTCTGTCCGCCCGATTTTCATTGAGCCCCTCATGCTCCATGAAAGTGCCTGGGGCGCTTCGGCGTTGGAACGGGACCCTGATTTTGCCAAAACATTCATGGCAGCACAGCCGATCGAAAGCCGGGACACGGTCGTTGTCGTATCCACGTCCGGACGGAACCCTGTACCGGTGGACGTGGCGAACATGAGTCATGCAAAAGGTGCCAGCGTCATTGCCATCACCTCTGTGGCGTATACCCGCTCCTTGTCATCACGGCATGGATCCGGGCAGTTTCTCGCAGACGTGGCGGACGTTGTTCTCAACAACGAGAGTGATGTCGGGGATGCCGCTCTGACCCATCCAAAACTGGATACACCCTACTGCCCCACGTCCACGGTCATCGGCGCAACGCTCTTACATGCGGTAATCGGGGAAGCGATCGATCAGCTGGCGGATGAAGCATTCCCGCTTCCGATCTTAAAGAGCGGCAACGTCGACGGCGCCGATGCGCATAACCTGGCATTAATCGAGAGGTACCTGGGGCGTAATGAGTTGTTGAAGTAATCGATCATTACTGACCCCGTATTGTTTTCACCAGTACGGGGTATTTGAGTTCTATGGATACTGATACTGTTTTCCGTTTGATTAACTTATTCAGCACTGAACTGCACTCCCCCGTAAAGGCTTACATCTCTTGATTGACAACTCAATCGAATGATGTTACTTTTAACGAAATCGGTTTCGTTTATCGCCGTCGAATCGACCGCTCAAACAGCTCAATTTGAATACGCGATCTGACAGTTTCGTATCACACACGCTCGAAACGGGGTTTTTGATCCTTGAACCCTTCATCGCGTACCTTTGACAGCCTGCATGAGCCGGTTTTTTCGACGGTTTAACGAAATCGTTTTCGTGAAGCGTACTAGTTGAATCAAGGAGATGAACAGATGAAACGATATGTGATGTTCCCGCTTATCCTCGGCGCGGCAGTGATGGTTGGCGCCTGCGGGAATGAAGAGGAAAGTGCAGAGCTTGAAGGCTGGGACCTGGTCTGGTCCGACGAATTTGAAGGAGATGAACTGGATGATTCCAAATGGCGCATGGACACAGGCAACGGTTTTTATGACGGCGACGAGTATGTCCCGGGCTGGGGAAACGAAGAGCTGCAGTATTATGACGAGGACAACGTGACGGTTTCAGACGGCCAGCTGACATTAACGGCACAAGAGGAATCCGCATCGGATGACTACGGCAGTTACGACTATACGTCAGGCAAAATCCTGACGGAGGGTCTTTTCAGTCAGACATACGGCCGCTTCGAGGCCAGCATTCAGCTTCCGGAAGGTCAGGGCTACTGGCCGGCGTTCTGGATGATGCCCGAAACCGATGAATACGGCGGCTGGGCCGCCTCCGGTGAGATCGACATCATGGAAAACCGCGGATCGGAGACGGATGCCGTCGGCGCAGCGATTCATTTTGGCGGTGTCTACCCCGAGAACACATACTGGTCAGATGAGTATCAGTTCCCTGAAGGGGAATCCACCACCGAGTTCAATACGTACGCGATCGAATGGGAGCCTGAAGAAATCCGCTGGTACGTCAACGACGAACTCTATGCCGAAACGTCGCAGTGGTATACGGAGAACGGTGAATTCCCCGCCCCCTTCGATCAGGACTTTCACCTGATTTTGAACCTGGCGGTTGGCGGCTGGTACGGCGGTGATCCCGACGAGACCACGGAATTCCCTGGTGAAATGAACGTCGACTACGTCCGGGTCTATGAACAGGATTAAGGAAAACAAAGCGTCCCATGCCTCTTCATCAGGCACGGGACGCTTTTTTCGTAAGGCTCTCAATCGTCGGCGAACCTTAGGTCATAGAGCCATAAGCAAAATGTGACCCAGGCGACGGAGGCGAGCACCGCACCGACGGCGTCGATGGGAAAATGTGCACCAGTCAGCACCCGGCTTACAGCCACGAGGAAGAGTAACGTCACGCCAACCGTCATGACCACACGTTCTGAGAAGCCTTCGCCATAGAGACGGATCAGGAGATATGTGACGATGAGGATCAGGATCGCTGCTCGCATCGTATGTCCGCTTGGATAACTGTAAGATGGCAGCGCGAATTCAATCCCGAATGCATCAATCATGTTCAATTCACCGGGCCGCTCGCGCTGAAAGAGAAGCTTCAACAGATAGTTCAGGACCAGTCCGCCTCCGGAAACAACGGCAAAAAGGATCGTTTCCCGGATACGCTTTTTCACCAGCAGTCCGCTCATTACCATCAATGAAAGTCCGGCGATGATTTCCACGGACCCGAGCAGCGTAATCCACTCCATCGCACCTGTCAGCATTCCAGGTGCGTCGTGATAGACCCAATTCATCACCGCCAGGTCCATCCAGTCAAACAGTCCGATGATGGACAGCATGGAGATGAGAAAAAACGAGAGTGTCGTCCAGGCCCATACGTTGCGGCTGATCATCCAATGCTCGATTTGCATAGCATCATTCCCTTTTTCAAAATCCTTTGCTAAGTTTATCAAAGGGGAAATTGTTGCACAAGCGAAAAATTTCAGTACACCTGTTGACAACCGAAGGCAGTTGTTTGTAAGATAAGACTGTAAATGAATACGCCCTCGTTAGGTGAGGCTCCTGTGCAGGAGATACGCTGCTGCCCAAAAACGTCCAAAGACGCCAATGGGTTGAACAGGAACGGTCGACATAAGGCCGTTTTTAATGCAGCTGGCAATCGTCCTATGCCGCACAGTGCTAAAGCTCTACGAATGGAGGTCACAGGAATTGTTCGCCATCACCCGTGTTTTCGGGAGATCTTTGGGCGGCTTAATTCGTCACGCAAACCACCTTCATGTCGTTGAGGGTGGGTTTTTTGTATTTCAGATGGAGGTGATGGGGTTATGAGTGAGGATCCAGATTCAAACAGGCTATGTCCGGGAACAAAAATAAAAGGACCCCATCCCGATTTGTTCAACGGGTATGGGTAAGCTGATACCCAGAGGTGATGACAATGAACAGACTCAATGAAGAAGAGCGCCAGCAGTATTTCGATCAGATTTTCAAAACATTAAAGTACAAGAAGAAGGAAGAATTTCTCGAATTGTTCCTCGAGCTGCATCCGACGGATCAGATGGAACTGTTCCTGGATTTATATGACGACAAACGCCCGATGTTCTATGAATATTTGGCCGCCGAAGAATTTGCGGAAATCTTCCAGGGGCTCGAACTCGATGCCCAGCACGATGTGATCCTCGAACTCGATAAAACCTACGCCGCACAGATGTTTAACTACATGCAGTCCGACGATGTGGCA
The DNA here is from genome assembly GCF_001721685.1 of Salisediminibacterium beveridgei. Classification (GTDB taxonomy): domain Bacteria; phylum Bacillota; class Bacilli; order Bacillales; family Salisediminibacteriaceae; genus Salisediminibacterium; species Salisediminibacterium beveridgei. The sequence continues at coordinate 3,404,424 of NZ_CP012502.1, forward strand.
GACTTCATCGGGGAACTCGAAGATCAGGATGCCAAGAACATCCTGAAAGCCATGGACAAAGAAGAAGCAGACGAAGTCCTTGAACTTCTCTCCTATCCGGACGAATCTGCCGGTTCCTTAATGACGAAAGAATTCGTTTCAATCTATGCCCATCAGGAAGTTCAGCAAGTCATGGCCGATCTTCGTGAAAAAGGGATCGACGCCGAGACGATTTACTACCTGTATGTCGTCGACGATAAAGGCAAACTGGTGGGTGTTGTTTCCTTAAGAAATCTCATTACCGTACCGCTCGACGAAGTGGTGGAGAACATCATGAGTACACGCATCGTCTCCGTCGAGGCGCACACCGACCAGGAAGAAGTCGCAAAACTGATCTCAGACTACGACCTCCTGGCAGCGCCGGTCGTCACGAGCACGAACGAACTGATCGGGATCATCACCGTCGATGACGTCATCGACGTGCTCGAAGAAGAAGCGACGGAGGACTTCGGTGAAATCGCCGCAGCCAAAGGCGCAACGGACGTCAACATGACCTCGTTTGCCGCTGCAAAGAAGCGGTCACCATGGATCATTATGCTGATGTTCTTCGGGCTGATCACAGCCGGTGTCATCGGTCAGTTTGAAGAGACCCTCGAGGAGATCGTTCTGCTTGCCGTCTTTATTCCTTTGATCATGGACTCCGCGGGTAACACCGGTACACAGTCTCTTGCTGTCATGGTTCGTTCTCTCGCTACCGGCTCTTTCGAAAAGAAAGGTCTTTGGAACACCATCCGGCGTGAATTCGGAACCGGAATTATGCTCGGCCTGATTTGTGCCATCACACTGATGATTATCGTGCCGTTTATTTACGGCAGCTATATGCTTGCCTTCGTTGTTGGTTTATCACTGTTTTTGACACTCAGCATTGCGACGATTGTCGGTGCAGTCGTGCCGGTCATTATCACGAAGCTGAAGCTCGACCCGGCGATTGCTTCCGGACCATTCATTACAACCGTCAACGACGTGCTCGGTCTGATGATTTACTTCACGATCGCAACAACTCTGATTGCATATTTGTAAGTGATCAAGCAACTGGACCAGCCGCCTGTTATGAGGTGGCTGGTTTTTGATTTGTTTTTGGGCTGGACCTCACGTAAGATGAAAGGATAAAGATGGCACATTGGAGTGATGATCATGAGCGATCAAGACAAGTGGAATGATAAATATGCGAAGCGCCTGCACAACGGGAAATCCCCTGCGCCGAATCCGGTTCTGACAGATCAAATCCCTGTGGTCTCCAAGGGAACCGCCCTGGATATCGCTTGCGGCCTCGGTGCCAACGCCCTGATGCTTGCAGACAGAGGCTATCACGTGCACGCCTTCGATATTTCAGATACAGCGGTGAGCCACCTGCAGTCGAAAGCAGATGCGCAAAAGCTCCCTGTTTCTGCCCGGACACTCGACCTCACTTCGATGGAAGGTCAGGCGGCAATGACAGCAGCGGCGCCGCTGGATCTCATCGTGATTACCTATTATCTGGACAGGGATTTGTTTTCGTTCATCGGGGACCTGATTACGCCTGGCGGTTATCTGTTCATTGAGACGTATGTCTCCATGCCCGGCATGACCGACACCCCGGTGAAGGAAGAATACAAGCTCCACCCCGCTGAACTCGTTGATACCTTCGAGGACTGGGGCATCATGTATTTTGATTTCGATGAAGAGAACGGGATTCAGACGATCCTCCTCCGGAAAAAGACCACGCATAACTAAGGAAAGGTCAGGTGTAACGCGTATGTCCCTATCCATTCGTCCGGTCAACGCCGATAACTGGCGGGCAATCATCGCCCTCGAGCCAAAACCAGAACAAGCGCATCTGATTGAACCGAATGCGGTTTCCATGTTGGAATCCTTTTTCGACCGGGACCTGAAGTGGCAATGTTACGGGCTTTACGAAGGGGATGTGCCCGTCGGTTTCTTAATGATCGGGGCGAGGGACTACATAAAGCGCTACATCTGGCTCGACCGGTTTATGCTCGACGTGGCTTACCAGGGTGACGGACGCGGGCAGCGATTTCTCGAGCACATTGTGGCCTTTATTTCAGAGAATTTTTTTGTCAAAACCATCAAGACGAGCATGAAGGCGGAGAACACCCACGTGAAGCACCTCTACAAGTCCGTCGGCTTCGAAGCAACGGGCACCATCGATCCCGAGTTTGATGAAGAGGTGTGGGTGTACAACGTGAAGAAAAATCGGAAGAGACGAAGATGATAACGACAATCTGCGAACTTAACATCCGTGGATTGTCGTTTTCGTTCCGCTTGCGACAGGCTTCTCAGTTCGTCATCGTTTCTTACCGCACAAAAATGGCGCCCACCTTCCTTTTGGAAAGTGGGCGCCTCCATATTTAGAACCAGTTCATTGGCTGCGGGTTGAGGTTTTGGAAAATGTGTTTGGATTCGCTGTATTCTTCGATTCCCAGTTTTCCGAGTTCACGGCCGATGCCGGACTGCTTGAAGCCGCCCCACGGCGCGTGCGGGAAATACAGGTTGAAGTCGTTGATCCAGACGGTGCCCATGCGCATCTTCTTCGCGCAGCGCTCCGCTTTAACGATGTCGTTTGTCCAGACGCCGCCGGCAAGGCCGTAGATGGAGTCGTTCGAAATCGCTACTGCTTCTTCTTCCGTTTGGAAGCGCTCAACGGTGATGACCGGTCCAAACGCTTCGTCCTGGACGACGTTCATCTCGGATGTGCAATCGGTAAACAGGGTTGGCAGGTAGAAGAACCCATCTTGCAGACCTGCTTCGGTTGGGCGGCTGCCGCCAATGGCGAGCGTTGCCCCTTCTTCCACACCGGCATTGACGTAGGCCTCCACTTTTGCCAGATGTTCGGCAGAAATCAGTGGCCCCATCTGTGTATCGTTGTCGAACCCGTCACCGAGTTTGAACTGCTTCATCCGTTCAACAAGGGCGTTCACGAAGTCGTCGTGAATCTTGTCTTCGACGATCAGACGGGTGCCCGCGGAACAGATCTGCCCGGCGTGGAAAAAGACGCCGTTTAACGCCTGGTCCACTGCGGTATCGAAGTCTGCGTCAGCGAAGATGATGTTCGGGTTCTTTCCCCCGAGCTCAAGTGCGAGTTTTTTTACATTAACGCTTGCCGCCTGCATGATCTTCTTCCCGGTCACGATCCCGCCGGTAAAGGAAATCAAATCGACGTCGAGGCTTGCGGACAGTTCTGCGCCTGCCGTGTGTCCTGCACCCAGTACCAGGTTCGCAACACCTTTTGGAACACCGGCTTCTTCCATTAACTCAAAAATCTTAATGGTCGTCAGCGGTGTAATTTCACTCGGCTTCATGATGAGGGTGTTTCCGGTAATCAGTGCCGGAGCGAGTTTCCAGGATGCCTGCAAAAGCGGGTAGTTCCACGGCGTAATCTGTCCGCATACGCCGACCGGTTCGTGAACAACTTTACTCACCGAATCCGGTACAGGAGACGCAATCAGCTCTCCGCCTTCCTTATCGGCGATTTCCGCGTAATACCGGAAGACTCCTGCGATGTCATCCATGTCCCCGCGGCTTTCAATGATGGTCTTCCCGGTATCAAGGGACTCCAGCACGGCCAGTTCTTCATGATCCCGCTCGATGAGTTCTGTAATCCGCCGCACAATCGCACCTCGTTCGGTTGCCGGTGTCGTGGACCAGTCTCCGTGATCGAAGGCTTCCCGTGCTGCGGCGATGGCCGCTTTCGCGTCGGTTTCATTGCCTTCCGGTACCGTCGCGATGACTTCCTGATTAAACGGGTTGATGATGTCCCGGGTCTCGCCGGATGCTGCCTTGACCCATTCCCCGTTAATGTACTGCAGTTGTTTTATGTTCATGTACACTCACTCCAATTTTCATTAAATTAATTTTGTTAAATATATATTTAATCTTTGATCAATACTAACACGACTCCGTTGGGGTGTCAAAAAAGATATTCAAAACAAAAAAGTTTACAATTGCGAGTATTCGCTTGATATCAGCGGGATTTTTGCAGCTATTCCCCCTTAAAAGGATACTCAGATTGATATTTTCATTTGACATCTCGTCTGAGTTCGGTATCATAAAGAACGAAAAGAAAATTAAGAAAGCATTTAATAAATTAAATCTTGTTAAATGTAATGGGGTGGCGCAATGACCGATTCCTCTGACAAACACCGCAAGAAGATCGAAACAGCTAAAGACAAGGTCATCGGTTCTATATCTGAGACGATGGATCTTTACGGCGTGACACCCGCTGCCGGGAATTTGTACGCGACGATGTACTTTAAAGAGCAGATGACCCTCGACGAAATGCGCGAGGAACTGCAGATGAGTAAGCCGAGCATGAGTACAAGCGTCCGTAAACTCCAGGAAATCGACATGGTGAAAAAAACCTTCACCCGCGGTTCCAGAAAGCATACGTATATCGCCGAGAAAGATTTCTTCCGTTTCTTCCGGACATTTTATTCAGAAATGTGGGACCGGGAAGCCAAAACAAACATGGAAGCTGTGGAATCCGCTCAGAAAGATCTGATCGAGGTCATCAACGATGAGTTCAGCTCACCTGAGATCATTGCTGAGTCACAATTATATTATGACCAGCTCGAGGAATCCAAAACGTATTACCACTGGTTGAATGACCTGGCAAAAAGTCTTCGCACCGGTGAGATTTTCGATTTTTTACCCAAGGATAAGTAGGGGTACTTGTCCAACGTTGATTCACTTTCTCCCAAGTGAAAAAGTGAATCAATTCTTACGGCATTAACGTTAAATTTATATTTAACGTATGCAATAGATTTAATAACATTACCAAAAAGGGGTTTTACAAGATGAACACATGGAAAAAAGGACTAGGGGCATTTTCCGCACTGACGATGGCTGCCGCACTCACGGCTTGCGGGAACAATGGGGAAACTGGCAATGAAGACGCAGCAAATGCTCACAATGACGCAGACAATAACAATAACACGAACAACGCCGAAGCATCGGGTAACGGTGAAGAAATCACCATTTCCCAGATCAGCTGGGCAGAGAACATTGCCGTCACGAACATGTGGAAATACGTTCTCGAAGAACAGGGCTATGACATTGATCTTGTCCTCCTCGACATGGGCTCCTCCATGGCTGCACTCGACAACGGTGAACTGGACGTGAATCTCGAAGTGTGGCTGCCGGTTCAGGATGCCAACTACATTGATCAGTATGGGGATACGGTCAATTTCTCTGAGGCAACCTGGTTTGACAATGCCAAGGTCGGCCTTGTCGTACCGGAATATATGGAAGAAGTGAACAGCATTGAGGATTTGAACGAGCACGCGGACCTGTTCGACGGACAGATTACCGGAATTGAAGCCGGTGCAGGAACGATGGAAGTCACGGAAGACTTAATCGAAGAGTATGATCTTGATCTTGAACTCTTACCAAGCTCGGAGCCTGCAATGCTGTCTGAAATCGGCAATGCCATTGCTGCAGAAGAAGGCATCGTTTCACCGCTTTGGACACCGCACTGGGTCTTCTCCGAGTATGACCTGAAGTTCCTTGAGGATCCATTGAACATCTACGGTGATGTGGAAAAGATTCACCATGCAACCCGTGCTGGTTTTGAAGAGGACTTCCCGGAAGTCCAGGAGTGGTTTAACAACTGGAAGATGACAGACGAAGAAATCGGTGAACTCATCGACTACGTAGAAAGCGCTGAAGAGCCATTTGACGGCGCCGTTGAATGGACAGATGAAAACCGCGACCTGATCGACGAGTGGGTACAGTAAGCCCTCCGGTCAGTATACGAAAGACAGCCCATCAGTTGAACTGGTGGGCTGTTTTTTGTGTCGCATCGGTCATTTAAGTTCATGTGAGAACTCAAAAAAGAGCGAGGCATTGGCTTTCGGCCCCTTCGGATGTAAGGCTTTATTCTTCGCCCGACCAAAGATTACACCCTTCGCCAATTATTGGGTCGACTGTGACAACAGGATATTTGGTATGATGAGAGGAAAGCCATCTATGAAAGGGATAGGAGAGGATCTCATGCAGGAAAACGGTAATCACCTCAACATTCTGACCACCGTACTTGAACACGCCTATGAAGGGATCGTTGTCGTGGATCAACAGGGCGTAATCACTCATTTCAATCAGGCCTACAGCCGTTTGAAGGGGATTTCACAACAACAAGCGATTGGCCAGAACGTCACGGATGTAATCGAAAATACGAGGCTCCACCACGTGTTGAAAACGGGTGTCCCTGAGCGCGGAAGACTCCAGACCATTTCCGGCCAGGACATGATCGTACACCGCATCCCCGTCTGGGAAGGAGAAACGGTAACTTCTGCCATCGGAATTCTCGTCTTCGATGGGGTATCTGATTTGTATGAAATTCTTGAGCAGATCGAAAGTAAAGAACACACATCGACTGCATCCGCACCATCGGTGAACCGGGGAAAACAACCCACAGAGCGTACGAATTTCGATACAATCATCGGACGCAGTGAAGCGATCATGAATACGAAACGGATCGCAAGAAAAGCAGCAAAAACCCTTGCCACCGTTCAAATTACGGGTGAAAGTGGGACCGGAAAAGAATTGTTTGCTCAAGCGATCCATGATCAGAGCCCCTATGCAGATGGTGAATTTATCAGCATCAATTGCGCAGCCATTCCGGAACATCTTCTCGAAGCCGAACTGTTTGGCTATGAGGAGGGAGCTTTCACAGGCGCAAAAAAAGGAGGGAAACCGGGTCTCTTTGAAGCTGCTGATTACGGAACACTTTTTCTCGATGAGATTGGTGATATGCCCTTATCCATGCAATCGAAAATCCTGAGGGTGCTCCAGGAAAAAGAAGCGACCAGAGTTGGTGGCCTCACACCTTATCAAACCCATGTACGAATCATTTCCGCTACGAATAAAAATCTCATCAGCATGATTGAGGAGGAACGCTTCCGAGAAGATCTGTATTACCGGTTAAATATTATTCCCATTCATATTCCACCGCTCCGGGCAAGAAAAGAAGACATCCCTCTCTTGTTAGCTACCTTTCTCGAGAACGTATGCCGGAAATACGAAATCGAAGAGAAACACTTTCTTGCAGAAAGCATTTCCATTTTGACGCATTACCCCTGGCCAGGCAATATCCGGGAGATGATGAATATGATCGAACAACTTGTCAGCCTTGTCGATGAAGAATGTATAACACCCGACAAACTGCCCGCAAAAATCCTGACTGAAAACAGCACAGTACTCGAAAGCCGTTCTTCTGCCTTTTCCTTTTTGGAGAAGATCCAGCAAAAGAAGCAGGATCACGAAAAAGAACTGCTGATCACTGCCTTGAAAGATGCCAACGGCAACAAAGCAGAAGCCGCCAGGCAAATAGGCATCCACCGCTCCACACTCTACGAAAAATTGAAGAAATTCGACATTTTGTAATTCGTTATGTCGGGATATCCCTACATAACTCCGTCATAATCACGACATGATTACAGCACTCTGTCGGATTCATCAGACGCTGCTTCTTTGAAGAGGCAGCGTCCTCTTTCTGTTTTGGACGTCCCGACGCATGATAACGCTTACTTAGTTCTTTTTCTGAACGAAAATCCGGATTTTGGCATGATACTTGCATCTCTTATTAACCTGAATCAATTATTTTTACAGAAATGGGGAGATGTACGTGAACGATTTTTTTATGCCTAATGTGAATTTTTTCGGTCGGGGCTCAGTCGCAGTGACAGGAGAACGGTGCAGCATTCTGGGTGCCAAAAAGGCGCTGATTGTAACAGACGACTTCTTGAAAAATATGCCGGACGGCCCGGTGGCAAAAGTCGTCGCTTCATTAGAGGAACAAGGCATCGATTATGCGTATTTTACAGAAGTGGAACCAAACCCGAAAGATACCAACGTAGCCGCCGGTTTGACCATGTTCGAAGCAGAATCGTGCGACCTGATTTTAACTGTCGGCGGGGGAAGTGCACATGACTGCGGAAAGGGGATCGGGATCGCCGCAACACACGATGGCGATATTTATGAGAACTACGCCGGTATTGAAACGTTGACTAATCCGCTTCCGCCCATCGTCAGCGTGAATACAACAGCCGGCACAGCCAGTGAAGTCACGCGCCACTGCGTGCTGACAAACACGAAAAAGAAAATCAAGTTTGTCGTTGTCAGCTGGCGTAATACACCGCTCGTTTCCATCAACGACCCGGAATTAATGGTTGGTAAACCACCGGCGCTGACGGCAGCGACGGGGATGGATGCCCTGACACATGCCGTGGAATCCTATGTTTCACTCGGGGCAAATGCTGTAACGGATGCCCACGCCATCCAGGCCATCAAACTGATTTCGGACAACCTTCGTCAGGCCGTGGCATACGGTCATAACTTGGAAGCCCGAGAGAATATGGCCAACGCGTCACTGCTTGCTGGCATGGCATTCAATAACGCCGGTCTTGGTTATGTGCATGCCATGGCCCATCAACTCGGCGGGCTTTACGATATTCCGCATGGGGTTGCCAATGCCGTTCTTTTGCCACACGTGGAGAACTTCAATATGATTTCAAACCCGGCCAAATTTGCAGATATTGCTCGCTTCATGGGGGAAAACATCGATGGCCTCTCTGTTCGTGATGCTGCAGACAAAGCGGTTCAGGCCATTCGAACGCTCTCTGAGGACGTGAAAATCCCTGCAAGCATGAGAGAGCTCGGAGTAAAAGAAGAAGACATCGAACTCATGGCCGAACTGGCCATGCAGGACGGCAACGCCTTCAGTAATCCAATCCAGGGAACAAAAGAAGATATCATCACCATTTTCAAAAACGCCTACTAAAAGACCCTGACCGACGCCCTCTTTTATACACAACAAGATAAATAAAGAGGGCGTTGGGTGCCAGCATATCGCTATTCGTGGAGGTTTGTATCCACAGATCACATAGGAGGGGTCTCAATGGGGCAATCCAATGCATTTCGTGTACCAGCAGTCATTCATTATGGAGAACACGCATTACAGAAACTTGGCGATGCAGCTCAAGCTTTTGGAGCGAAAGCGCTCATAATCAGTGATCAGATCATGCAAGAACTCGGTTATGTCCATAAATGTAAACACCTCTTACATCAACAGGGCATTCAGTCATCGATCTACCTTGGGGTCCATTCTGAACCTTGCGAAGCATTTGTATATGAGGCGTTGCATCTTTTTCACCAGGATCACTGTCATTTTATCGTGTCGGTTGGTGGCGGAAGCTGCATTGATACAGCAAAAGCCGTTTCGACTCTCGCAACAAACCCGGGATCGATCAGTGAATTCATCGGCGCCAAGCGATGGGCAGAGAACAAGCCAATTGCCCATATCGCGATTCCCACTACAGCGGGAACCGGCTCAGAGGCGACAGATGTCACGGTGATCAACCAGTCAGAAACAGATGTCAAAATGATGATTAAACAGCCTGCGTTTATGCCCGCTGTCGCGATTGTCGACCCACTTTTGACGGTCTCCGCACCGAAAAACGTCACCGCCGCGACGGGAATCGATGCGCTCAGTCATGCCATTGAGGCCTATCTGTCAAAAAAAGCACACCCGATGACCGATACATTGGCCATCGCCGCTATGAACAATATTTTACCTGCCATGAAAACCGTTTATGATGAACCGGACAACATCGAAGCCCGAGAAAAAATGGCTTTGGGGTCGCTTCAGGCAGGCATGGCCTTTTCGAATGCTTCCGTGTGTCTCGTTCATGGCATGTCTCGACCGATCGGCGCCTTGTTCCATGTCCCCCACGGGATATCCAATGCCATGCTCCTGCCAGCCGTATTGGAATACAGTCAGGATGCCTGCACCGAACGCCTTGCGGTGATCGGGGCATTATTCTCAGACGAGCCTGCCGGTTCACTCTTGACTGCCGAATACGCTGAACTGGCAACACTGAAAATCAAGGAACTGGCGTCGTATGTGAACATCACCAATTTAAAAGAATGGGGCATTGACGAGCACGCCTTCTTTGAAGCGATCCCGAAAATGGCCAAGGACGCCTTAGCCAGCGGAAGTCCCGCAAATAACCCGAAAGTCCCAGACGAAACAGACATCCATGAATTATACAGCCTCTGTTATGATTATCATTTTGCAAAATAAGGAGTGTGTTGAACATGTGTCCTCAAACGGTTACGAAACTGCGCAACTATGTGAATGGTCAATGGGTCGCTTCGTCATCTGACGAAACCGAAATTGTATACAACCCTGCCACTGACGAAGCCATGGCCGAAGTCCCTCTCTCGAACAAAGAAGATGTGGAAAAAGCCGTATCCGCTGCAAATGAAGCCTTTAAAACGTGGCATAAAACGCCAGTCCCTAAACGGGCCCGAATCCTGTTTAACTATCAGCAGTTAATTTTGGAGAATTACGATGAGTTGGCTGAAATCATCACAAAAGAAAATGGGAAAAGCCGTGCCGATGCCAACAGCGAAGTGCAACGCGGTTTGGAAAACGTGGAATTTGCCGCTGGTGCTCCGACGCTGATGATGGGTTCGGTCCTCCCCGATATTTCGGCAGACATTGAATCGTCCATGTATCGCTATCCGATTGGCGTAGTCGGTGGCATTACACCGTTCAACTTCCCGATGATGGTTCCCTGCTGGATGTATCCTTTAGCGATTGCCTGCGGGAACACGTTTGTGTTGAAGCCTTCTGAGCGCACACCGCTTCTTGCGCAACGATTAGTTGAATTGTTTACCGAAGCCGGCCTGCCAGACGGCGTATTGAATATCGTTCACGGGGCACATGATGTGGTCAATGGTCTTCTGGAGCACGACGATGTCATGGCAATCTCCTTTGTCGGCTCTCAGCCTGTGGCCGAATATATTTATAAAACGGCTGCGGCAAACGGCAAGCGCGTTCAGGCTTTGGCCGGCGCGAAAAACCACTCGATCGTGCTGGGCGATTGCAACCTGGAGAAGGCCGTAACAGGGATTCTCGGTTCCGCCTTTGGCAGTGCCGGCGAACGGTGCATGGCCACTTCCGTCGTGGCAGTCACTGACGATATCGCAGATGCCTTTGTCGATCAATTGACCGACGCGGCCAATCAGATCACCATCGGCAATGGCCTCGATCCAGACGTTTTCCTCGGTCCGGTCATCCGTCAATCCCATCTTGATCGGGTTCGATCCTATATTGAGACAGGTGTTGAAGAGAACGCTACGCTTGTCAGAGATGGACGGGCGGATGTGAACGAATCAGAAGCAGGTTACTTCCTCGGTGCAACGATTTTTGATCACGTGAATCCAAAGATGTCGATTTGGAAAGATGAGATTTTCGGTCCGGTGTTAAGTATCGTCCGTGTAAAAGACTTAGATGAAGCAATTGAGCTGACGAATCAATCCGAATTTGCCAATGGGGCCGTCATTTATACAGACAGCGGGAAAGCTGTTCATCAATTCCGGGAAACGATTGAAGCCGGGATGCTAGGTGTCAATGTGAATGTTCCTGCACCAATGGCCTTCTTCCCGTTTTCCGGTTGGAAAAAATCATTCTATGGTGACTTACACGCTAACGGAAAAGATGGGGTGGAATTCTATACCCGCAAAAAAATGGTCACCGCCAGGTGGAATTGAGCTGGTTTCATCAAAAAACAAGCTCCTCTCAGCGCATGATGTGCTGATGAGGAGCTTGTTTGATTGATTATTTCTGCACGCCTTCGTCCGCCGGATTTACACCGTGACGGTAGAAGTCGAGGTGTTCAGGTTCCAGTGGTTTTTTGCCCTGGATGAGGTCGGCCGCTTTTTCTGCCAACATCAGAACCGGGGCGTGGATGTTCCCGTTCGTCACGTAAGGCATAGCAGATGCATCGGCCACGCGGACATTTTCAAGACCGTGGACCTTCATGGATTCAGGATCAACCACAGCCATCTTGTCAGACGCTGGTCCCATCTTCGCTGTGCATGATGGGTGAAGGGCTGTTTCTGCATCCTTCGCGACCCACTCGAGGATCTCATCGTCGGTTTTCACGTCAGGTCCCGGTGCGATCTCTCCGGAATTGTATGGTGCGATGGCGTCTTGCGCCATGATCTTACGGGAAATGCGCACCGCTTCGATCCATTCACGGCGATCCTGCTCAGTGGACAGGTAGTTGTACACCATGCTTGGATGCTGTTTCGGATCCTTCGATTTGATTTTCAGTGAGCCACGGGCATCGGAATACATCGGACCGACGTGGACCTGAAAACCGTGCTTCGTGTCGGCTTTTTGACCGTCGTAACGGACGGCGACCGGCAGGAAGTGGAACATCAGGTTCGGGTAGTCCACGATGTCGTTGGAGCGGACAAAGCCGCCGCCTTCAAAGTGGTTCGTTGCCGCAGCACCTTTACGGGCCAGGAGCCACTGCAGGCCGATCCACGGCATACGGCTCTTACTCAGGTTCGGCTGCTCGGAGACCGGTTTCGGGCAGGAATACTGAATGTAGGCTTCCAGATGGTCCTGCAGGTTCTCCCCGACACCCGGGAGATCAACAACAGGCTTTATCCCAAGGGATCTGAGGTGCTGTGCGTCACCGACACCAGACAGCTGAAGCAGCTGCGGAGTATTGATGGCGCCGCCGGAGAGAACGACTTCTCCCGCCTCGATCTGATGCGTCTTGCCGTTTCGCTTGTAGGTGACACCTTTGGCACGCTTACCGTCAAAATCGATGCTCTGTACAAATGCACGGGTCTTCACCGTCAGGTTCTTCCGGCTCATCACCGGTTGCAGGTACGCCCGGGAAACCGTCAAGCGTCGTCCTTTGTAGACGTGCTTATCAAACGGCCCGAATCCTTCCTGACGAAAACCGTTCACATCCGGGGTGCGGTTATAGCCCGCTTCCACTGCTGCGTCAAAAAACGCCTGGAACAGCGGGTTTTTCGCCGGCCCGCGCTCAAGCTTCAATGGCCCGTCGTGACCGCGGTATTCGTCACCTTTCTCAGCGCCAAGAGCACTTTCAAGCCGCTTGAAGTACGGCAGACAGTGAGCAAAATTCCAGGATTCCATGCCCGGGTCCTTACCCCATCGCTCATAGTCCATCGGGTTCCCGCGCTGATAGATCATCCCGTTAATGGAACTTGATCCACCGAGGACTTTCCCCCGGGCGTGCTTGATTCTGCGCTGTCCCATATACGGTTCCGGTTCGGTTTCATATTTCCAGTCATACAGCGACTTTCCCGCTGGAAACGGCAGTGCTGCAGGCATCTGAATCAACAGATCCCACGAAAAATCTTTCCGGCCTGCTTCGAGTACCAGGACACTTTTCTTCCCATCTTCACTCAGACGATTCCCGAGAACAGAACCTGCACTTCCGCCACCGATAATCACCACATCATACTTTTCACTCATGTTGTCATCCTCCTTAAGTCTGCAAAAATAAAACGCGATGCAAGTGAGCATCCGCTTTATTGACTTCCTGATTTTTTGTTAAATAATTATTTAACGTATTTAATATATTAAATTTAACACACCCTGGCCGCTTTGTAAACCAAAGCAGGTGGAAAAAACAAAAAAAGCAGCTGCACACCCCGCTCACGGCAAGGTTGCAGCTGCTTTTTTGATTTCTTTTACTGCATTGCTCTTTTTTGACCCTCTTCATCGGTACCTTTGTTCCCGCTTCGATTCCAGAACGAGACGAGGATCGGTCCTGAAATGTTGTGCCAAACGGAGAAGATCGCGCTCGGCAAGGCTGCCAAGGGGCTGAAGTGCGCCGTAGCCAGGGCTGCACCCAATCCGGAATTCTGCATCCCCACCTCCATCGAGATGGCTCTGCGCTTCGTTTCGTCAAGGCCGGCCCAAAGTGCTGCCAGGTAACCGAGCAGGAGACCGAACCCGTTATGCAGGATGACTGCAGCAAATACCGCCGCTCCTGACGTGATGATATTCTCAGCGTTCGCGGCGACGACGGCCGCGACGATCAGCATAATCGCCACAACGGATACGAGTGGCAAGGCCGCCTGACCTTTATCCACCGCTCCAGGTAAGAGCCTTCTGGCAAGGATCCCGAGGACGATCGGTACGATGATGACCTGGACTATCGACATGAATAAATCTCCGACGCTCACCGGAAGCCACTGCCCGGCCAACAGCAAGACAGCGAGAGGCGTCAACAGCGGTGCGAGCATGGTCGAAACGGACGTCATCGCAACAGACACCGGCACATCACCCCGGGAGAGATACACCATCACATTCGAGGCTGTACCGCCTGGGCATGCACCGACGAGAACGAGCCCGGCCGCAAGCTCCGGAGGAAGCCCCAATACATACGCAATGACAAAGGCCGTGAGCGGCATCACGATAAACTGGGCGAGTAAGCCGATGACGACCGGCACCGGCTTTTGCGCAATTACCTTGAAATCCGCGAACCTCATGGTCGTTCCCATGCCGAACATGACCACGCCGAGAAGAATCGTTATGTAAGCGGCAATCCACTCAAAGGTGTCCGGTGTGAAGAACGCCATAAACGATACGGCAATGACGATGACGGCAAAATACTTACTGAAAAACTGACTGATTTTTGCTACTGTTTCCATGTCCACAACCCCTTTTCAAAATCAGTATATAGTAGATTATCTGCCATTGTACGCCCCACTTTGGCACGGTTCAACACTAAAGCGGAAAATTTTCCTCTCATTTCACGTTTTCCCTTCATTTCTTCAGCATTCGTAAACTTCCTGCGAAGTGCAAACACAAAAGCAGCAAGCCCCTGCTATGGGCGCTTGCTGCTTTTGTTCAACCGATGCTCAGCTGAACAGGTCCAGCTGTTCAAAATCCTGCCGGGGTTTTTTGGTCGACCGGCGACGGCTCTCTTTTCTGCTGCCGTGTTTGTTCAGCTGGGCGCCCGCCGCTTCTCTTGCTTCGGGGGATTGTTTCAATGACCAGAGAATCCGCCTCGCTTCGCCGTTGGCTTTCGCCACATCGACGATCGGGGACGGATATCCGTCCGGCAGACCCGCCGGCAGTTTCCACGGCTCCTGAATGAATGCGTCCGGAACGGTTCGCAGTTCCGGCACGAAGCGCCTCACAAACGCCCCTTTCGCGTCGTGGTCCTGGCCCTGCTTCACGGGGTTATAGATCCGGATCGTGTTAAAGCCCGTTGTCCCCGCCTGCATCTGCACCTGACTGTAGTGAATGCCCGGTTCATAATCGAGAAACAGGCGTGCCAAGTCAACGGACGGCCTGCGCCAGTCAAGCATCAGCGTATTGCAGACAAAGGAAAGGACCATCGCACGGGAGCGGAAATTCAGCCAGCCGGTTTCATGCAGGCAGCGCATCGCCGCATCAATGAGCGGGATACCCGTTTTTCCCTGGAGCCACGCCTGATAAGCCTGTTCGTCCCAGTCCTGACGAATCGTATCAAAAGCGGGATTCATCGTCCGGGTCACGATCTCCGGTTCATCCTCAATTCGCTGAATAAAATGACAGTGCCAGTGAAGCCGCGACAAAAACGCGCTCAGCTGCTGTTGTTCAAAGCCGCTCGCGCTCTGCTGAATGGCTTTCACTGTCTCTTGATACGTATAGCGAACGGACACGTTTCCCCACGCAAGATAAGGAGACAGGCGGCTGCAGGAATCGGCGGATGCATACGGCTTGGAGATCTTCAGCTGATACCCTTTATAGCGGGCATCGAGAAAACTCCGGAGCGTGCCATGCGCGGCCCTCTCCCCGCCTTTTTGTCCTGTCTGAATCCCCTCACCCGGAATCTTCAGCGTCAGAGGTTCCTGCACGCCCTGTTTCAAACATGCAGGCAGCTGCCCTGAGCGACTGTCCATTCGCTCGGGCGCAGGTGTCAGTTCCCCGGATACGTAGGCTTCATACCCTTTTTGAAACGCATCCCTGGTTTTCAACCCGCGGGTCACGCCGAAATGAGGCCATTCCTTCATCGGGAAGCCTTTCCCTTTCATCCAGCTGCGCACCGCAATGTCCCGCCGAAACGTGTTTGGCGTACCGTTTTCTTCATGGGCATGCAGACGAAACGGCCCGAGGTGTAACACCAGTTCCTGAAGAATGTCTGTCATTTCTCCAATCGCTGTATACAGTCTCGCCCCGCGTTTACTCAGCTGTTCATCGAGTTCCTGAAGACTTTCCATGACAAAGTCTTTGTGCCGGACGGATACATCACCCGCCTCCCAGACGGAAGGTTCAAAGACGAACAATGGCAACACGCTGCCTTTCGTCACCGCTTCAGCCAAAGGCCGGTGATCATATATGCGCAGATCGCGCTTAAACCAGACAACCGTGATCACCGCCTCCAGCTCCTTCCTTGGATCTCGTTCGTTCACTTCATGACCCGTATCACATGCTTTATTGAACAGATCTTGTTCATCAATCTGGACTCCCTTGATAATTCCGGGCTTTTTCAATCAGTTCTTCGAGCGTCAATCCGCTCTGGTAGAGTTCATGTGCCTCGTCTTCACCAATGTAGCGGATGTGCCAGGGTTCAAACGAAATCCCGGTAATCGCTTCTTTTCCCGCTGGATAGCGGATGATAAAGCCGTGCTCATGCGCATGTTCTTCGAGCCATTTGCCTTCGTCCGTGTCGGCAAAATCGGTGTTCAATAAGAAGCCGTTGCTCCTGCTCGACACATCCATCGCCAGTCCCGACTGATGTTCACTGCCGCCGGGAATCGCGAGAATTTTCCTCGCCTCGTCTTCGCCGTGTTCATTGACATAGGCTGTGAAGAGCTGTTCCTGACGCTCAAAAGACCGGTAGCCGGAAACGGCAAACAGCTCATGACCATACCCTTCAGCGTCCGCAAACAACCGCTCGAGAGCTTCAGCAGCCTCTTCACGCATCAACCGGCGATCAAGCGCTTCTGAAAAACTGAAACGGACGTCAGGAACCGTGAGATCCTCAGGCACATAAGCGGGGTCAAGCACATGGTCGTCATTGACGAGAAGATGGTTGTGATCCGGATCCTGAATGGTCCCATCCTCGCCACCGGTTTGGGTCAACTGCATCTGCGAGAGCCGTTCATCTGAAAAATACACACTCTCCCTGAGCGAGAGCTCCGCACTGATCCGCTCCGGCGCTAAGGCGCCTGACTGCCATTCCCGGGCGTCCTGACAACCGCTCAACAGGGTCAAAAAGCATAGAAATCCCGCAAAAGAGACCTGTATCCGACGCTTGTCTATCACCCCATTATGATGAGGCATGAAAATGACTCCCTGTCTTTTGGTCCTTCAGGCATTGGTGAATGACATCGATCTCTGAATAGGGTACTTCTTTTCCGTTAATGATCTGGTGATCGAGCGGTCCTAGACCGGTCAACAGCACAATGTCCCCTTCTTCAGCCATGGAAAGTGCTGTTTGAATGGCCTCTTCCCGGTGAAGGGTTGTCCGGATTGTATCCTGGTCCGGACTCTTCAACCCCGACATCATATCTGCAAGGATCTCCGGACGTTCCCGCCGATCCGGATGCTCCGTCGTCACAATCAGCTGATCCGCTTTCCCTTCTGCAGATCCGGTCAGCATCGGAAGCAGCGTCGGGTCACGGGTACCGGTGCCGGCAACCACAAGGATCAGGTTCTTCGGTTTCATACTCCGGGCCGCGTCAATCACACAAACAAGCGCATCAGGGGTGTGGGCAAAGTCTGATATCACCTGGTAACCGGCACCGGTTTCAATCAGGTTCAGTCGTCCGTCCGGCATGTTCAATGCGGATACGTGCGTCATGAGTTCTTCTGCCGGGACATCAGCCAGCAGGCAGGCCGCTAATGCCGCCAGCAAGTTGGACAGGTTGTGCCCACCAAACAGCGGCAGTTTGATCTGAAACCGGCGGCTTGGCAGGGTGATTTCTGCCTGCGTCCCGCTCTCATCCACATGAATGATGTTTGCGGTGACATCTGCCTTCTGTTTTACGCTGTAGGTCAGTATCTCTCCTTTGAAAGACTGGAGAATTTCCTCACTCATTCCTTCGTCATCAAGATTCACCACTGCTTTTTTCACTTGTCGAAACATCGTCAGTTTCGATTGTCTGTACTGGTCAAAGGATGCGTGAAAATCGAGATGCTCCGGCGTTAAATTGGTATGGACACCGATATCAAAGAGGAGCCCGTCCACCCGCTTCTGGTCGATGGCAATGGAAGTTACTTCGAGTGCTACGGCCTCAATGCCTTCCTCATAAAAGGTGTTGAAAATGTGATGGAGATCCGGGGCTTCGGGGGTGGTGTGGTCGTATGATTGAGCGAGCGGGACGACTGATCATCCCGGACTTTTTCCGTGCCGATAGAGCCTGTCCGCATACCGCTGCGGTTCAGGAGCTGATGAATAAAAGCCGTCACCGTTGTTTTTCCATTCGTTCCCGTCACAGCAATGCTCTTCATCCGCTGATATACGTGAGCGTAAAATTCGGCGGACAGGATCGACATCATCCGCTTGGCATCTTCGACGATCACATACGTAATGGCAGGATGGTTCAGGTGCGATTGATAAAGTATCTCCCGCTCCGTTCCGATGATCACGTTCGCACCGCTGCCCGCCGCTTGATCGATGAACTGATGGCCATCATAATGGTCTCCGTTGATACAGAAAAACGCCGTTTGACGATGGACGATTCGGGAATCATATGTAAGCGCGTGGATATCAGCTGTACCTGGACCATAGATATCCTTCACGTCTTTGTTGTTCTCAGGTGTAAAATCAAAAAACATCTATTCCCGTCCCTTCCATTTAATTATACAATTACTGTACAATAACTTTTAAAAAATTATACTTTGGTTTGCAATTCCACATTTTCAGACATTCTAAACGTTCCACAAAGACAGAAGACCCTCTGCCGGCATGGTGGCAGAGGGTCTCTCTTGATCGTGAACCGTTCAAACCAAACAGTATGAAGAGCTGTTGGATGGACGAGCAGGTTTCGGCTGATGAAACGGATGGATTTGTTCAACAAACACTTCATGCCAGATCATAAAAATCAGGACATTCCAAAGTTTCCGGCTGTGATCCCCTTTACACTGCTTATGCTCATCAAGGAGATGGATCAGGTATCGTTTATCAAAATAAGCGTCCGTCTGACTTTCTTCTATCAGCTGATAGACCCTGTCGTTCCATTCTCCCCGTAACCAGTGTTTGATCGGAACCGGGAAACCGAGCTTTTTCCGCATGAAAACTTCTTCCGGGAGAATCTCCCGGACGGCATCTCTCAGAATATACTTTGTTGTTCCGTGAGCGATTTTGTATGCAACCGGAATGGCGGAGGCCACTTCAAACACCTGCTTGTCCAGAAACGGGACACGAAGCTCCAATGAATTGGCCATGGTCATTTTATCCGCTTTCGCGAGGATATCGCCTTTTAACCAGAAGGCCAGATCAATCGCCTGCATTTTTGTCACATCGTCAAGTTCTTTGGAGGCATTGAAATAGGGTTCCGTCAATAATGCGCTCGGACGATTGGCGTCATAGCTTTTCAGGATCCTGGATTTCTCGTTTTCTTTGACGATGTTCGCATTACCGATATAGCGATCCATCAAAGGTGTTGTTCCCCGTTCGAGAAAGCTTTTCCCCTTCACACCATCGGGGATCATACGAGAAAGAGCAGCGAGGAGTTTTTTTGCAGGACCCGGCAGGGCAGAAATCTGCCGGAGTGCACGAGGCTTCCGGTAGATATTGTATCCCCCAAACAGTTCATCCGACCCCTCCCCGGACAGAACGACTTTGACCTGCTCCGAAGCTTGTCGGGCAACGAAGTAGAGTGGAACGGCCGCCGGATCCGCCACCGGCTCATCCATATGCCACATCAGCTTCGGGAGTGCTTCCCAATAGGCTTCAGGCGTCAAAATCGATTCCTCATTCGACACCTGTAACGCCTCAGCCGTTTGCCTGGCAAACGCTGTTTCACTATAACCCGACTGATCAAAACCGACGCTGAAGGTTTTGATGGCAGGATTCACTTCTTTGGCGAGGCTGACAATCACGGCTGAATCTATCCCGCCGGACAAAAAGGAGCCGACCGGCACATCGCTGCGCAAATGGACGGATACGGACTCTCTCAGAACATCGAGAATCTTCGCTTTCTGATAGTCATACGAGGACCGCTCAGGTCTGAACTGTGGTTGCCAATACTGAACTGCCTGGACCTCAGCGTTCCACGGGATTTCCACATAATGACCTGCAGGGAGTTTTTTCACCTCGGACCAGATCGTTTCCGGTTCCGGAATGAACTGAAAGGCGAGATAGTGCTGCAGGCTTGGGTCATTGACCGTCAGTTCAGTGGTCAAATGGGTGATGGCTTTCGATTCCGAGGAAAAGACGACGGACCCGAAGACATTGGTGTAATAGAGCGGCTTGATGCCAAAATGATCTCTTGCTGCAAATATGGTTTTCGTTTCTTTATCCCAGATGACAAAAGCGAACATCCCGCGAAGTTTTTGCAGGCATGATACACCAGAATGGTGGTAAAGGGCGACAATCACTTCCGTGTCTGACACGGTGTCGATCTGTACGCCGTTCGCTACCAGCTCTTTTCGCAGTTCAACGTGATTGTAGATTTCGCCGTTGAATACGATCACGTAGCGTTCATTTTCGTAAGAGAAGGGCTGTTGCCCGTTTTCGAGGTCGATGATGCTGAGCCTTTGGAACCCGAAGGATACATACTCATCCCTGTAGTATCCTGTCTCATCAGGTCCTCTGTGAAAAATCGCTGACGTCATTTCATTCATCTGTTTCTGATCTGGTAAAAAAGAGCCTGCAATAGCCGTGAATCCACACATTGATGGTTCCCCCGTTATTTTTATTTTATGCTTCAAGTGATTACTTGTGCCTGACGTTCAACGGCTGATGACCTTTGATTTCGATCAACACGAGTTACAATCAATTCCTATTATATACAATTAATTAAATCATTTATAAAATTAAATCTGTGAAAAACGTCAAAATTATTTTTACACTACAAGTAACTTGGATAACCCTTGACTTGAATCACTGTACTGTTAGACGCAGATCGGCGCTGTCAGGTAGCGCTTTATAGTGAAAAATTCTTGAATCAAAAAAAATCCCCTCTGCCGGGGTAAATGGCAGAGGGGTCGCATGTAACGATCGAGTCTGAAAGGGTGGCAACATGTGTCTATTGATTGGTCTTCCATGCAAGCTCATTTCCAAAACTGTACGATTTACCGTCAGTTCTCAACGTGTTCTTTCACCGGGAACCATCCTGGCGTATTCACGATGACGTTCCACAGCGATTCGGGTACGACCAGTGCCTCCCGGTCATTGACGGACATGTCTGTTCGAATCTCACTCTCCTGCCCGGCCTCGACTTTCTCGATCCACTTCGGTTCCACAATCAGCTCACGGCCCAGAGCAATAAACGGGACATTCCCTGCCATGGCACGCTCCACATCGTCCGGCGTGTGGAGCGATCCGACACCGACAACGGGAATCTTTTCGCCCACTTCATCCTGGATCATCTGGACCCGGGAACGCTGATCCGAAGCATCCCGCATGGATCCGGCGAAGAAATCCTGTACGGAAATGTGAAGATAATCGAGTTCCTGCTTCGCCAGTTCGTTGACAAAAGTCAGGGTGTCTTCCATCGTGATCCCCGGGTTCTCCCGTTCTTCCGGGGAAATCCGGTAGCCTACCAGAAACGGCTGCTCCGCTTCTTTGGCAGCTTCCAACACTTCCTGAACGACCGCCAGAGGAAACCGCATGCGCTTCTCGACGGATCCGCCCCACTCATCCTCACGGCGATTGGAGTGGGGTGAGAAAAATTGCTGAATCAGATACGTATTCGCCCCGTGAATTTCCACGCCATCAAAACCGGCCCGGATCGCCCGTCTGGTGGCGTCACCAAAGGCCTGGATGATCGACTGAATCTCGTCTTCGGTCAGCTCTCTCGGTGTGGTTGCCCCGTCGCGCTCCGGTGCAACGGCTGATGCACTGACCGTCTCTTTGTCTGGCAGCAGGTCGGGCGGCGCCATCCGCCCGGCGTGAAACATCTGGATGATGGCCTTTGCGCCTTCTCCTTGAATCGTTTGAGCCAGTTTGCTTAATCCGGCGACCTGATCATCGCGATCGATGCCAATCTCGCCGGGAAATCCTTTTCCACCGGGCGTCACGTTTGCCACTGCCGTCAGAACCGTCCCCACACCTTGTGAGCGCTCCCGGTAATAAGCCAGCTCGTCGTCTGTCACCTCGCCATTCTCCGCTGAAGCAAAATTCGTCATCGGTGCCAGCATGATCCGGTTTTTGACGGTCATTCCGTTATTAAATGTATAGGGTTTTAAAAATGTATACATGATCTTCCTCCTCATCGATCTCTTGTTCAGTTACCTGTAACAGTGTACAAAACGGGGCAGCCCGCTGACGAATCATCTGCTCAAACTGCGGATATGCGGATATTCAACAACACAAAAAACCCTCTGCCGGGTTGGGAGCAGAGGGTTTCGTTCGTAAACAGCACAGGCGCCGTCCACTGCGCATGGTTGTGCTGAATGGAGATACGAAAAGATAAAAATTAACGCTTTGAGAACTGTGGTGCACGACGTGCTGCTTTAAGACCGTATTTCTTACGTTCTTTCATTCTGGAGTCACGTGTGAGGTATCCTGCAGCTTTAAGGCCTGAACGGAAATCAGGGTCTGCCTGCAACAGTGCACGTGCTACGCCGTGACGGATCGCGCCGGCTTGACCGGTATAGCCTCCACCGTGTACGTTTACGTGTACGTCATACGTACCTTCAGTCTGAGTTTCAGCCAATGGCTGCTTAACGATTACCTTCAATGTTTCAAGGTCGAAGTAGTCGTTGATGTCACGCTTGTTAATGGTGATTTGACCGTCACCAGGAACGAGACGGACACGTGCAGTTGAGTTCTTACGACGACCTGTTCCGATGTATTGAACTTGTGCCAAGTTAATTCCCTCCTTCTGAATTAGCCGCGAAGCTCATAAGCTTCTGGCTTTTGTGCTGCGTGCGGGTGTTCTGGTCCTGCATATACGTTCAGTTTCTTTGTCATTTGACGGCCAAGTGAACCTTTTGGCATCATGCCTTTAATGGAAAGCTCAAGAAGACGCTCAGGCTTGTTGGCGCGCATTTCGCCTGCTGTCGTTGTCTTCAATGAACCAGGGTAGCGGCTGTGACGGTAGTATTTCTTGTCCATCAGCTTGTTCCCTGTCAGGTGGATCTTCTCTGCGTTGATGATGATGACGTGGTCACCTGTATCAACGTGTGGTGTGAAAGTTGGTTTGTGCTTGCCGCGAAGGATGCTTGCCACTTCGGAAGATAAACGACCGAGTGTTTGTCCTTCAGCGTCAACAACGTACCATTTACGCTCGACTTCGTGGCCTTTGGCCATATATGTTGTACGCATTTGTTTCCCTCCTAATAATATCACTTGAAATAAAAAAAGACCGACATATCAACGTTCGAATTCCGTACCCGGGGCTAGTGGGCATAGAATACCATAGATCATCTTATAACATCTGACGCTTTGTGTCAACAGGAAATACGCACGGATTCGTTGTTACACCATCTTTTTCTACGTCCGCCCCCCTGCGGGTTCATCGAGTTCACGAAGGTAAGCCTGAAGCGACTCCTCATCGTAAAAAACATCCTCGAGATACAGCCCGTTCCCGGGTGCAGTGGGCCCTGCAGCAATCCGGTCTTTGCGCGCTATGATCTGCGGAATGATGGCTGGCTCCCATTCCCCGCTGCCAATTTTCAAAAGCGTCCCGGTAAGCACACGCACCATCTGATACAAAAAGCCGCTCCCGACAAAAACCAGCTCCAGATCATCCCCGTTTTGCTCCACCTGTACGCGAAACAACGTCCGCACTTTATCCACGACTTCCGTCTTTGCAGACGTCATACTCGTAAAGTCATGGGTTCCTTCCAAATGGGCCGCCGCTTTTTGAATTCGGACCGGATCAAGATTTCCCTTGACATGATGGGCATAATGGCGCCGAAATACATCGCGACTGCCCGTTGTATAAATCCGGTAGCGGTATACTTTTCCAACCGTGTCATAGCGGGCATGAAACCCGGCGGGAACGGTCATTGCCTGAAGCACCTGCACGTCATCCGGGAGGACACTGTTCAGTGCCATCGGCCAGCGTTCCATGGAAATGGATAGTGGGGTGTCAAAATGCACTGCCTGATTGAGGCCGTGGACGGCTGTGTCCGTCCGCCCTGACGAAGTACAAGGCCAGCTGTTTGCTTTGTGGATCACCGACAGCGCCCGTTCCAATGCATCCTGAACGGTTCTTCCGTTGAGCTGCTTTTGATACCCGTTAAAACCGCTCCCGTCATATTGAATACGTATGAGGATCCGTGTCATGTTGTTCACTCCTTATCCTTCAGAAGAACTGTTCGGCGAGAATCACGATGCCGTAAGCGATGAAGACGACGAGGACGAACGTATCTTTCATCGTCCACGTGAGCTGCCGGAATTTCGTCCGCCCTTCCCCGCCGGCATAGCCTCTCGCTTCCATTGCGGTGGCGAGGTCCTCCGCCCGTTTGAATGACTGGGCAAAAAGCGGCACCAGGATCGGGATCAACGCTTTGATCCGATTCCAGAGGGATCCTTCACTGAAGTTGGCACCTCTGGCCATCTGCGCATGAATGATCGTCTTTGTCTCCTCGAGCAGTGTCGGGATAAAGCGGAGCGCAATCGACATCATCAAAGCCAGCTCATGGGTCGGTGCTTTAAACCGGTTCAGCGGGCTGAGCATGCGCTCCATCCCGTCGGTCAGGTCGATCGGGGTGGTCGTCAGGGTCAATAATGACGCCATTGTAATGATCATCGTCAGCTTAAGTGCGATCATCGCCCCTTCCATGACCCCAGCACTGTAGATCGTTACAAACGGCAGTTCAAGAAGCACGCGTCCGCCACTGGTCATAAACAGATGCAACATGAAAGTGAATATGATAATGATGGAGATGAACTTCATCCCCTTCAAATAAAAGCCCAGCGGCACCCGGGACAAAACCAATCCGCCGAAGGCCAGCAGAAAAGAAACAGCAAGTAGCAGCAGATCCCTCGTCATGAACATAAAGACGAGAAAAATCAGAACCGCCGTCAGCTTCACCCGCGGATCGAGCCGGTGAATGACGGACTCGCCCGGCACATACTGGCCGATGATGATGTGATCAAACATCGTACTTCGTCCCTTCTGCTCGCTTGTTCAGTAAAGCCAGAATCGCATCTGCAGTATCCGTTGGTGTCAACGACAGCTGAGTGGATTGATCAGGCATGCCGAACTTCTCTGCCGCAGCTTTCACAAGCCTTGTCCCGATTGGCGGCGTCAGACTGCAACGCTTCAAGACGTCGTCTCTTGCGAATACGGTCTGCGGGCTTCCTTTCAGTACAAGCGCTCCTTGATGAAGGACGAGGATCTCATCTGAGAATGCCGCCGCGTCCTGCATCTGGTGGGTAACGAGCACCACGCCACGCTCCTCTTTTGCCTGATACCAGTCGTAAAACATCGCCATCATGCTCCGGTGACTTTCCGGATCGAGCCCGGCCGTTGGTTCATCGAGAATCAAAAGCTCCGGATCCATCGCCATGATCCCGGCAATCGCGACTCTGCGCATCTGACCCCCGCTCAGTTCAAAGGGGGACCGGTGAAACAAGGCCTCATCCATGCCTGTTACAGACAGCGCATGGATGGCCAGTTCCCTTGCTTCTGCTTTCGTATAACCGACATTCAGCGGACCGTACATGACGTCTTCGAGTACTTCTTCTGCGAACAGCTGCTGTTCGGGAAATTGAAATACCATGCCGACCTTTTTCCGGAGCGGGACTAACGTCCGCTGTTTTGTTGCCCGGGTAATCCGCATCCCTTTCAGACTCAACGCACCCCCCGTCGGTTTCACCAGGCCATTGAGGTGCTGTACGAATGTGGATTTCCCTGACCCGGTTCGTCCAAGGACCGTCGTCCACTGCCGGTCACTGAAGCGGACATCAATGCCGTTTAAGGCAAGCTGTTCAAAGGGGGTGTCTGGCATATAGAGGTAGTTCAGCTGTTCTGCTTGTATGTCCATAATGCCGTGATCAGCTCCTCTTCGGTCAGGATGTGTTCCGTCAGCTCGAGGCCTCGGGCCGTCAGTTTATCGGCGACCGTCCCGGCAAATGGGGGCAATAGCCGTGCTTCTTTCAGGCGCGCGGTATCCCTCAGAATCTCCCGGGGTGGACCATCGGCGAACATCCGGCCGTTCTTCATAATGATGACCCGATCGGCGAGCACGGCTTCATCCACGTCGTGCGTAATACTGATCAGGGTCATACTGCGGGATTCGCGCAGTTTTGCCATCGCGGACCAGACTTCCCGACTGCCTTCCGGGTCGATCATGGAGGTCGCTTCATCAAAGACAATCACGTCCGGGGCAAGGGCCATCACACCCGCGATTGCTACCCGTTGTTTCTGTCCACCCGATAACCGATGGGGTTCATGGTTTTCAAGTCCGGATAAGCCGAATTCTGCAATCCGTTCCGCTACCCGTCGTCGCATTTCGTCTTGGGGCACACCTGCATTCTCAAGACCAAATGCGACATCATCACGGACGGTCGGAGCCACCAGCTGATTATCCGGGTTCTGAAACACCATGCCTACCCGTCTGCGAAGTGCGGGCCAGTGCTGGTCATCACGGGTGTCATACCCCAGGCTCACAATCTCACCTGCATCCGGCACTAACAAGGCATTGAACATCTTGGCAAGCGTTGATTTCCCCGACCCGTTCGGTCCGAGAATCGTCACCCACTCTCCTTTACGAATGCGCAGATTCACATCCTGCAGCACCTCCGGGCCATCATCTTGATAACGGTATGAGACGTGCTTCAGCTCAATCGCTGTGCTCACGGTGAATCCCTCCTTCGCTGGAAAATGCGGCTCGTCGCCAAGCCAATGGTCTACGCCTGACTTGCTCAGATCTTATCAGCCATGATCTACGTACGATATTCCTCTACGTGTGAAAAAAAGGGCAGAGAATACCAGTAATACCTCCCTGAATCGGGATGATCACCGGCTTCCATGCCCTGAATCAAAAAACTATCCTGTTTGTTACACGAGCTCGATGATCGCCATGTCCGCGCCGTCTCCACGACGAGGTCCAAGCTTCATCACACGAGTATAACCGCCTTGACGGTCCTCGTATCGTTTTGCCACATCATCAAACAGTTTTTGGATTGCATCCTGACCTGTTTCTTCGTCAGCAACTTCCTTACGGATGAAAGATGCAACCTGACGACGAGCATGAAGGTCGCCACGCTTACCCAGCGTGATCATTTTCTCAACAACTGAACGAAGCTCTTTCGCCTTCTTTTCAGTCGTTTCGATACGCTCGTTGATGATCAGATCAGTTGCAAGATCACGAAACAATGCTTTACGTGCAGCGCTGTCACGACCTAATTTTCTGTATCCCATGTGATTTCCCTCCTTCAGTCAAAAAAGTTCTCCGCTGTTCCCCGTTTGGGGCAGCTACTATTCTTCCTTACGAAGACCCAGACTCAGTTCATGCAGCTTTTCCTGCACTTCTTCCAGGGACTTTCGTCCGAGGTTACGAACTTTCATCATGTCCTCTTCTGATTTCTGTGTCAGTTCCTGAACGGTATTGATCCCGGCACGCTTCAGGCAGTTGTAGGAACGAACGGAAAGGTCGAGCTCTTCGATGGTCATCTCAAGCACTTTCTCTTTCTGATCTTCTTCCTTTTCCACCATGATTTCTGTGTGCTGGGCCTGATCCGTCAGGCCGACAAAAATGTTCAGATGTTCATTCAGGATTTTCGCTCCGAGAGAAGTCGCTTCTTCCGGGCGGATGCTCCCGTCCGTCCAAACATCCAGAGTCAGTTTATCAAAGTTGGCCACCTGGCCAACACGTGTATTCTCTACCTGGTAATTCACACGGGAAACCGGTGTGAAAATCGAGTCGACAGGGATGACGCCGATTGGCAAATCATCAGAGTTATTTCCTTCTGCCGGAACATAGCCACGGCCTCGTTTAGCAGTCACTTTCATTTGAAACTGAGCGCCTTTTGAGAGAGTGGCAATATGAAGGTCGGGGTTCAGAACCTCCACGTCACTGTCATGCGTCAGGTCGCGAGCCGTTACGACTCCTTCACCTTGCGCATCGATTTCCAGGGTCTTCTCTTCTTCTGAGAAGACCTTCATTGAAAGCTTCTTCAGATTCAGAATGATCGTAGTCACGTCTTCCACGACACCTTCAATGGTTGAGAACTCATGAAGAACATTGTTGAACTGCACACTTGTCACAGCTGATCCTGGCAATGATGACAAAAGAATACGACGCAGGGAGTTCCCCAACGTTGTGCCATAACCGCGCTCAAGCGGTTCAACGACAAACTTGCCGTACGTGCCATCTTCACTCAGTTCAACTGCTTCTATCTTCGGCTTTTCTATTTCGATCATTTACACAAACCCTCCTTCAAACGTCGAAACCCCGGCTGCGATGCGGTCACAACCGGAATCCCTCTATGGGCAGACCACGACATCAATACGATAACCGTCATTCGTTTCATCAACCGCAACATACGGCTGCAGTCTTCAGACTGGTCTATGAAGTTCATTAAACGTTCTTGATGTTGGATTATACGCGACGACGTTTTGGTGGACGGCAGCCATTGTGTGGTACAGGCGTAACATCTTTGATCATGTTAACTTCAAGGCCTGCAGCCTGAAGTGAACGGATCGCAGCTTCACGACCGGCACCTGGCCCTTTAACGGATACAGCAAGTGATTTCATGCCGTGCTCCATCGCAGCTTTTGCAGCTGATTCTGCAGCTGTTTGAGCTGCGAATGGCGTGGATTTACGTGAACCTTTGAAGCCAAGTGCGCCTGCACTCGCCCAGGAAATCGCATTTCCCTGAGTGTCTGTGATCGTCACGATCGTGTTATTGAACGTAGAACGAATATGCGCAACACCTGACTCAATATTTTTACGTTGACGACGCTTTTGACGAGTCGTTTTTGGTTTAGCCATAACTCAACATGACCTCCTTTACATTACTTTTTCTTATTCGCGACTGTACGACGAGGACCTTTACGGGTACGAGCATTGTTCTTCGTCTTCTGACCACGGGTCGGAAGCCCACGGCGATGACGGATACCACGGTATGAACCGATTTCAATCAGACGTTTAATGTTCAGGGATACTTCACGACGAAGATCACCCTCTACTTTGACTCCATCAACAACCTCACGGACTTTAGCAAGTTCATTTTCAGTCAAATCCCGTACACGAGTATTCTCGGATACGCCTGCTTCTTCAAGAATCTGGGCTGCTCTTGCACGCCCGATTCCGAATACGTAAGTCAAAGATATGACAACCCGCTTATCGCGAGGAATGTCGACACCAGCAACACGTGCCATACGTTTACACCTCCTGTTGAATTAACCTTGCTTTTGTTTGTGTTTCGGATTCTCGCAAATAACCATGACGGTTCCTTTTCGGCGAATAACTTTGCACTTCTCACACATTGGTTTCACTGATGGTCTTACCTTCATGCTTTCTACCTCCTTATAATACGGAGTGACTATTGTAACCTGATCGATTATTTATAACGGTACGTGATCCTGCCGCGTGTTAAGTCATACGGTGAAAGTTCAACCGTTACTTTGTCTCCCGGTAGAATACGAATAAAGTGCATTCGGATTTTACCGGAAACATGCGCAAGAATTTTGTGTCCGTTTTCGAGCTCCACTCGGAACATCGCGTTTGGAAGCGGCTCAATGACCGTTCCTTCTACTTCAATTACATCTTCTTTGGCCATGAATTTAGTCTCCTTCCTTCAGTAAATGATCCTCAAGATAACTTGAGATGGCAAAGCGCAGTTTGGCGTTGGTTACGCGCCCGGTTTCATCAATGCTGTTTCTGACTTCCGGGACGACAATTTTCATCGGTTCGATGTGTGTGATGTTCTTCCGTTTTGCCCGGTCCACTTTCCGCTTGTCGCCGTCAGCAATCAGCACAAAACGTTCATCAATCACCTTAATCACACATGCAAACTGATCTTTATCCCGTCCATTCCGTATGCGTACAAGTTCTCCAACCTGCACACGTGACTCAGGATCTCTCATCAATGATGACCACCTTCATAATTTTCATTCGGCTGCTGTCAAAATTTCGTATCCTTCATCCACAATCGCAATTGTATGCTCAAAATGGGCGCAACGTTTACCATCTGATGTGACCACTGTCCAATTATCCGAAAGCGTCTTGACATGTCGCTTGCCGGCATTAATCATCGGTTCAACGGCCAATACCATACCGTTTTTCAGACGCGGCCCTTTGCCAGGGGGTCCGAAATGCGGGATCTGGGGATCTTCATGAAGTTCCTGGCCGACACCGTGACCGACATATTCCCGGACAACGGAAAACCCGTTCTCTTCGACATATGTCTGAATCGCGTGGGACATGTCCGACAGCCTTTTGCCCGGCTTCGCTTCATCCAGTCCCTTAAACAGTGACGTCCTGGTGACATCGAGAAGCGCTTGGGAAGCAGCATCTATGGTTCCGACCGGGTACGTCCATGCGGAGTCACCGTGGTAACCTTGATACTTTGCACCGATGTCGATACTGATGATGTCCCCATCTTCAAGTACCCGTTTTCCAGGAATGCCATGCACCAGTTCCTCATTTACTGAAGTGCAAATGCTTCCGGTAAATCCATTGTAGCCTTTGAAAGATGGAATCGCATCATGGCTGTGAATGAAGCTCTCTGCAATCTCATCGAGCTCCTTCGTTGTAATGCCTGGACGGATGTGCTTTTTCATCTCCTGATGAGTTAAAGCGACGATCTTTCCGGCATGGCGCATGATATCGAGTTCACGGGAGGTTTTACAAACGATCATTGACGAGTGCCTTTCAGCAGGGTGTCAATGTCAGTAAATACCTCACCGATCTCACGGTTTCCATCGATGTTGCGAAGGTAACCCTTTCCGGAATAAAAGTCAACGAGCGGTTGTGTCTGCTCCATGTTTACTTTTAATCGGTTCTCAACCGTTTCCGGACGGTCATCATCACGTTGCTTCAAGTCACTGCCGTCTTTATCACACTTGCCTGCTTCCTTTGGAGGATTGAACACTTCATGATACGCCGCGCCGCATGTTGGACAAATCCAACGGCCGGTGAGGCGTTTGAAGAGCTCCTCTTCAGGAACTTTTACATACACTACGTGATCCAGCTGACGGTCAAGGCTCGAAAGCATCTCCTCAAGAGCAGAAGCTTGTGCCACTGTTCTCGGAAAACCGTCGAGCAGGAAGCCGTCCTTGCAGTCATCCTGACTGAGACGTTCCTTGACAATGCCAACTGTCACTTCATCAGGAACAAGGTCGCCCTGGTCCATAAAAGCTTTCGCTTTCAGACCAAGATCCGTTCCCTCTTTGATAGCAGCACGGAACATATCCCCCGTGGAGATGTGCGGGATATGATACTGTTCGACGATCTTTTCAGCTTGAGTACCTTTTCCGGCACCTGGAAGACCCATTAGAATTAAATTCATCGTCTATCCACTCCATCGTTCTGATTAACGATCGAAGAAAAGGGTTCACACTGTAAAAGCCCTTCACCTGTCATGATCGCTTATTCGTTCTTATTCACTCTGATTCAAATTCCAGCTTCTCATGTGACAAGACAGACGGTCTGTTGTATGAATGTCAGTGCACCATCGGTACAGTTCATAATCATGGAAAAAGCCCGCTGAACATGGCGGGAATTTATTCATAAAAACTGTGAAACAGCCGGATTGCATCTGCCAAGCTTACGATCGGGCAATTTACGGCAGCTGTCTGTCTTTTTGCTGAAGCTGGATAAGATCACCCAATTCAGAAAACCGGGCATCAGGATGAAAGACGAACAGCGCCGTCAGGATGAACGTGATCAGTGCACTTATCCTGTTCATCCACCCGGAAGTTATTGGAGATCGTCAGAAAGATCAGATGACCTCGGCAGTTCCACCTGCAGCTTCAATCGCTTCTTTCGCTGTTGTCGAGAACTTGTTGGCTTTCACAGATACTTTCGTTTCGAGCTTGCCGTTACCAAGAATCTTGATTCCGCCTTTTTCGTTCTTAACGATACCTGTTTCAACCAGCAGTTCAGGAGTGACCTCTGTTCCGTCTTCAAAACGGTTTAACGTGTCAAGGTTCACGATCGCGTACTCAACGCGGTTCGGGTTCTTGAACCCGCGCTTTGGCAAACGACGGAAAATCGGCATTTGACCGCCTTCGAATCCTGGACGTACACCGCCGCCTGAACGGGCGTTTTGACCTTTGGTTCCACGTCCTGCAGTTTTACCGTTACCGCTTCCGATTCCGCGGCCTACACGGTTACGCGTCTTTCGGGAACCAACAGATGGTTTAAGTTCGTGAAGTTTCATGATGACACCTCCTTAACATGAATTCTTTATTATGCGTCGATTTCGTTAACAGTCACGAGGTGAGATACTTTCTTCACCATTCCTCGCATTGGTTCGTTATCCTCTTGCACGACTGTCTGGTGCATTTTACGAAGACCAAGGGTCTTCACAGTAACGCGCTGATCTTCCGGACGTCCGATCAGGCTGCGTGTGAGGGTGATTTCTAATTTCTTCGCCATGCCAATCCCTCCTTAACCCAGCAATTCTTCGACAGATTTGCCTCGTAGTTTAGCAACTTGTTCAGGGCTCTTCATCGCTCCGAGACCCTGGATGGTCGCACGTACCATGTTAATCGGGTTGTTTGAACCCAATGACTTGGAAAGAATATCACCAATACCTGCAAGCTCAAGTACCGCACGTACAGGACCACCGGCGATAACTCCGGTACCTTCAGAAGCGGGCTTCAACAGTACATTGCCGGCACCGAAATGACCGGTAATCTGGTGAGGGATCGTAGTTCCCTGGATTGGTACTTGAATCATGTTTTTCTTACCGTCTTCGATTGCCTTGCGGATCGCTTCAGGTACTTCAAGTGCTTTACCCATTCCAAATCCGACGTGACCATTTTTATCTCCAACGACAACGAGTGCAGCAAAGCGGAAACGTCGTCCACCTTTTACAACTTTCGCAACTCGATTGATCGTTACAACTCTTTCTTCAATTTCCAATTTAGTTGGATCAATACGCAAAGTATTTCCCTCCTTTTAACGTGGATTAAAACTTCAGTCCGGCTTCGCGTGCGCCGTCAGCAAGTTCTTTTACGCGACCGTGATAGAGATAGCCTCCGCGGTCAAATACAATTGTTTCGTAGCCTTTTTCAAGGGCGCGCTTCGCAACCAGTTCGCCTACCTGACGAGCTGCTTCCTTGTTCCCGCCTTTTTCAATGTTTAACGCTTTATCCATAGTAGACGCGCTGGCAACAGTAACTCCTGCCACATCGTCGATCAACTGTGCATAAATATGGTTATTGGAACGGAAAACATTGAGACGTGGACGTTCAGCAGTGCCGGTGATCGAGCGACGAACGTGCGCGTGACGCTTTTTACGTACCGCGTTCTTGTCAGTCTTTGTGATCATAGAACGTCATTCCTTTCTTTCCGTGTGATTAAGGTTTATTTACCTGTCTTACCTTCTTTACGTCGTACAAATTCACCTTCATAGCGTACACCTTTACCTTTGTATGGTTCCGGTTTACGTGTAGAACGGATATTTGACGCGACAGCACCAACGAGCTCCTTGTCGATTCCCTTAACGGTAATCTGTGTATTGCTCGGGACATCGATTTCAATGCCGTTGCCGTCTTCAAATTCAACCTGGTGGGACAGACCGACGTTCAAAATCAATTTCTTACCGCTTTTCTGTGCACGGTAACCAACCCCGACGAGCTCAAGTTTCTTTTCAAAACCTTTGCTGACGCCTTCTACCATGTTGTTGATCATGGAGCGGGTCGTTCCGTGAAGGGAACGGTGTTCTTTATGGTCGGAAGGGCGTGCAACTGTTACCTCGTTTCCTTCTACTGTCACTTGCATGTCAGCGTGAAGTTCACGAGTCAGTTCCCCCTTCGGTCCTTTAACGGTTACTACGTTATTGTCAAGTTTCACTTCAACATCTGAAGGAACCTCAACCGGTTTTAATCCAATACGGGACATGTGTTACACCTCCATTCTGTTACTACGTTCTTACCAAACGTATGCGAGTATTTCGCCGCCAACTTGCTTTTGACGGGCTTCTTTGTCAGTAATGACACCATCGGATGTTGAGATGACTGCAATTCCCAGTCCACCCAATACACGTGGCAATTCATCGGATTTCGCGTAAACGCGAAGACCTGGCTTACTGATTTTCTTAAGGCCGGAGATGACTTTCTCGTTATCCTGACCGTACTTAAGGAATAGGCGAAGTACACCTTGTTTATTGTCTTCGATATTTTCGTAATCGCGGATAAAGCCTTCACGCTTCAAAATGTCTGCGATTTGAATTTTTAATTTAGAGCTTGGCAGCTCAAGACTTGTGTGTCTTACTGTGTTCGCATTTCGAATGCGAGTCAGCATATCAGCAATTGGATCTGTCATGACCATCGTATTTACCTCCTTCCATTAAACGGAATTACCAACTGGCTTTTCGTACGCCCGGAATCTGTCCCTTGTGTGCGAGTTCGCGGAAGCAGATACGGCAGAGTTTGAATTTGCGAATGACACTGTGCGGTCGTCCGCATCGTTCACAACGAGTATATTCTTGAACAGCGAATTTCTTAGTGCGCTGCTGTTTTGCAATCATTGATTTTTTCGCCAAGATCTTCACTCCTCTCTTTTGGCAGACGTGTTATTTTTGAAATGGCATGCCCATCTGAGTGAGAAGTTCACGCGCTTCTTCGTCACTGTCAGCAGTTGTAACAATCACGATATCCATACCGCGTACCTGGTCGACATTATCGTAATTGATTTCAGGGAAAATCAACTGTTCTTTAACGCCCATTGTATAGTTCCCACGGCCATCGAATGCTTTATTGGAAACACCGCGGAAGTCACGTACACGTGGCAGTGAAACTGAGATCAGCTTGTCGAGGAAGTCATACATACGCTGTCCGCGCAGTGTTACTTTGGCACCGATCGGCATACCTTCACGAAGTTTGAATCCTGCGATGGATTTCTTCGCTTTCGTGATCAACGGCTTTTGACCTGTGATCTGTGCAAGCTCCTCAACTGCTTTGTCGAGTACTTTTGAGTTCTGGACTGCGTCGCCCACACCCATGTTCACTACGATTTTCTCTACGTGAGGGACTTCCATAACGGAAGAGTAGCTAAACTTCTCTTGCATTGCCGGAGTAATCTCCGTGTTATATTTTTCTTTTAAACGACTCATTGAGTGTGTACCTCCTTTCAGCCACTGGCAATTAATTATCGAGCGATTCGCCGGACTTCTTTGCGATTCTTACTTTTTTACCGTTCTCTTCCTTGTATCCAACACGTGTAGGCTCACCGGATTTCGGATCAAGTGGCATAACGTTTGACACGTGAACCGGGGCTTCCTGAGACAGGATTCCGCCTTGCGGGTTCGCTTGGGAAGGTTTCGCATGTTTTTTCACCATGTTGATTCCTTCAACCAGAACACGTGACTGACTTGGATATGCTTCAAGGATTTTACCTTCTTTGCCTTTGTCTTTACCGGAGATGACTTTAACGTTGTCTCCTTTTTTGACATGCAATGTCGGTTGTTTCATGAGGGCACCTCCTCTTAACGCATAAATTTCTGTTCTCTATTATAGTACTTCAGGAGCTAGTGAAACGATCTTCATAAACTGATTGTCGCGAAGTTCACGGGCAACCGGTCCGAAAATACGCGTTCCGCGAGGTCCTTTGTCAGGACGTACAATGACTGCTGCGTTTTCGTCAAACTTGATGTAAGAGCCGTCTTTCCGACGAGCGCCGCTTTTAGAGCGGACGATCACCGCGCGAACAACTTCACCTTTCTTGACAACGCCACCAGGTGTTGCTTGCTTTACTGAACAGACGATAATGTCACCAATGTTGGCTGTCTTACGTCCAGTTCCTCCGAGAACTTTAATGCACTGTACTTCGCGCGCACCTGAGTTATCTGCTACTTTTAATCGGCTTTCCTGCTGTATCATAGACTCCTTTACCTCCCTTCAGGTAAAAACATTGCTTTATTATACAACGACAGCTTCTTCAACGATTTCTACAAGGCGGAAACGCTTGTCTTTGGACAGTGGCTTAGTTTCCATAATGCGGACAACGTCGTTTTTCTTCGCTGTATTATTTTCATCATGTGCTTTTAATTTCTTTGAATACTTCACACGTTTGCCGTAGAGTGGATCTCTTTTATACGTTTCCACAACAACAGTAATCGTTTTATCCATCTTGTCAGATGTGACTCGTCCAACGTAGGACTTGCGGTTATTTCTTTCTTCCACGGTGCAAACCTCCTCTCAGGACTATTCGTTCGTGATACCCAGTTCACGTTCACGTAAGACTGTCTTTGCACGAGCAATCGATTTTTTAACTTCACGAATGCGGGCTGGATTATCAAGCTGTCCAGTCGCAAGCTGAAAGCGAAGATTGAAAAGCTCTTCTTTCAGCGTCTTCGACTTCTGTTCGATTTCGGCAGTGGTTAGGTTGCGGATATCATTAGCTTTCATTTGCGTCACCACCCACTTCTTCACGTTTTACAAATTTCGTTCTGACCGGCAGTTTGTGAGCTGCAAGACGCAAGGCTTCACGCGCTACTTCTTCAGATACACCGGCGATTTCAAACAAGATTTTCCCAGGCTTTACGACAGCAACCCATCCTTCAGGTGCACCTTTACCGGAACCCATTCGTACCTCAAGAGGTTTGGACGTGTATGGCTTGTCAGGGAAGATCTTAATCCATACTTTACCGCCACGTTTCATATAACGGGTCATTGCAATACGCGCTGACTCGATCTGACGGTTTGTGATCCAGCTCGCTTCAAGCGACTGCAGACCGTATTCACCAAAAGCAATTTCTGCTCCGCCTTTTGCACGTCCGCGCATCTTACCGCGGTGCTCACGACGGAATTTTACTCGTTTAGGCATTAGCATGATTAGTTTCCTCCTTCCTCTTCATTCGTTCCTTTCGTAGGAAGGACTTCTCCTTTGTAGATCCACACTTTAATTCCGAGCTTACCGTACGTAGTGTCTGCTTCTGCAGTCCCGTAGTCGATGTCAGCACGAAGTGTGTGCAAAGGTACAGTGCCTTCACTGTAGGATTCAGAACGAGCAATGTCCGCTCCACCAAGACGTCCGGATACCTGTGTTCGGATACCCTTTGCGCCTGCACGCATTGTGCGCTGGATCGTTTGTTTCATTGCACGACGGAATGAAATACGGTTTTCCAGTTGACGGGCGATATTTTCTGCAACCAGTTTTGAATCAAGGTCTGGTCGTTTGATTTCATTGATGTTGATATGAACTCGTTTGCCACTCATGTCGTTCAATGCTTTTCTCAGCGTTTCTACTTCAGATCCACCCTTACCGATCACCATTCCTGGCTTCGCAGTGAAGATCGTGACGTTCACGCGGTTTGCAGCACGTTCGATTTCAATCGTGGAAACGGATGCTTCTTTTAAGCGGTTTTCCAAGTATTCACGAATTCGGATGTCTTCGTGAAGCAGGTCTGCATAATCTTTGCCAGCGTACCATTTTGACTCCCAGCCTTTGATGACGCCAACACGAAATCCATTAGGATTAATTTTCTGACCCACGCTTATCCCTCCTTCTTTTCTGTAAGAACGAGCGTAATATGGCTCGTACGCTTGTTAATTCTGCTCGCACGTCCCTGTGCACGTGGACGGAAACGCTTGAGTGTAACACCTTCATCTACAAATGCTGAACTGACAACGAGATTGTCAGGTTCCATTTCATAATTGTGCTCTGCGTTCGCAATCGCTGAGTTGAGAAGTTTCTCAACCACCGGAGAAGCTTTCTTCGGTGTGTGGTTCAGGATGGAAATTGCTTCACCAACCTCTTTACCACGGATCAGGTCCATGACCAGGCGAACTTTTCGAGGAGCAATACGCACTTGTTTTGCAACTGCTTTTGCTTCCATGAATAGTACCTCCCCTCTTTAATTAACGTTTAGTTTTTCTATCGTCGGATGCATGGCCTTTATACGTTCGTGTAGGCGCGAATTCTCCGAGCTTGTGTCCTACCATATCTTCAGATACGTAAACCGGTACATGCTTTCGTCCGTCATATACGGCGAATGTCTGTCCGATAAATTGCGGGAATATTGTTGAACGGCGTGACCAGGTCTTGATCACTTTCTTATCGTTGTTCTCAATGTGTGTTTCTACCTTTTTCATGAGATGCTCATCGACAAAAGGTCCTTTTTTCAAGCTACGACCCATCGTAGTACCTCCCTTCGCGATTGCGCTACGGCTCTTTTTTGGAGCCGCAGGTCAATCCCGTTATTTTTTACGTTTACGTACAATGTACTTGTTGGATTCTTTGTTCTTCGAACGTGTCTTGTAACCAAGGGTTGGTTTGCCCCAAGGTGACATTGGCGATTTACGTCCGATTGGTGCGCGTCCTTCACCACCACCGTGTGGGTGATCGTTCGGGTTCATAACAGAACCACGTACAGTTGGTCGCTTGTTCATCCAGCGTGAACGTCCAGCTTTACCGATTGTCACGAGTTCGTGTTCGATGTTGCCGACTTGACCGATTGTCGCACGGCAAGTAGCAAGAATCAGGCGGGTTTCACCGGAACGAAGTCGTACGAGTACGTAGTTTCCTTCTTTACCGAGTACCTGTGCATCTGCACCGGCAGATCGTACAAGCTGTCCACCTTTACCAGGTCGAAGCTCGATGTTGTGGATGATCGTACCTACCGGGATGTCCTTCAGTTGAAGGGCATTACCCATTTTGATGTCCGCATCTTTACCGGACATGACTTGTTGACCGACTTTCAAGTTCTTAGGAGCGAGGATGTAGCGCTTCTCACCATCTGCATAGTTGATGAGTGCGATATTCGCAGAACGGTTTGGATCGTATTCGATCGTGGCAACGCGGCCTGGAATTCCATCTTTGTCGCGCTTAAAGTCAATCACACGATATTGACGCTTATGTCCACCACCCTGGTGACGAACAGTCAGCTTACCCTGATTATTACGACCTCCGCGCTTGTAGAGTGGAGCCAATAGTGACTTCTCCGGCTTGTCTGTCGTGATTTCCTGGAAATCAAGACCAGACATGCCGCGGCGGCCGTTTGTGGTCGGTTTATACTTTTTAATAGCCATCAGTTTTCCCTCCTTCTCTGATTATTGGTTTACGCGCCTTCAAAGAACTCAAGTTCTTTGCTGTCAGCGGATAATTCAACAATGGCTTTCTTACGCTTGCGAGTATAGCCTGAATGACGGCCAAATCGCTTGAATTTACCTTTATAGTTCATCGTATTGACACTTACGACGGTCACACCGAAGATTTCCTGTACAGCGTTTCTGATCTGTACTTTGTTTGCTCGTGGATCCACTTCGAACGTGTACTTTTTGTCTTCCATGAGATCCGCAGTTCGTTCGGTGATTATCGGGCGCTTAATGATGTCACGTGCTGTTGCCATTATGCAAGCACCTCCTCTACCTGTTTAACAGCATCTTGTGTCATGATCAGGTTCTCAGCGTTGACGAGGTCCAGAACATTAACACCTTCAGCAGTTACGAATTTCACGTTAGGCAGATTGCGGGCTGACAAAGCGACGTTATCTTCATAGCTTGCCGTTACAACCAGTACCTTTTTTTCTGCTGATAATGCTTCAAGTACTTTCTTCATTTCTTTTGTCTTTGGAGCGTCGAAGCTCAGTCCTTCCAACACGCGGATCGCGTCTTCCTGTACTTTGGAAGAAAGAGCGGATCTCAGTGCCAGACGGCGCTGTTTTTTAGGCATCTTGTACGCATAGCTTCTCGGTGTCGGACCGAAAACCACGCCACCGCCTACCCAAATCGGGGAACGGTTTGTACCGTGACGGGCACGGCCTGTCCCTTTTTGGCGCCAAGGTTTCGCTCCACCACCGCGAACGTCGGAACGTCCTTTGACGGCGTGCGTACCTTGTCTCATTGATGCACGCTGCATGATCACAGCTTCATATAATACACTATCATTTGGTTCAATTCCGAAAACGGCATCGTTCAGTTCGATGTCGCCTGCTTGTGAGCCAGCTTGGTTATATAAACTTACTTTAGGCATCTGGGCTCCTCCTTTCTTGTTAAATTATTTATGCTTTTACTGCTGAAGTAATGGTTACGAATCCTTTTCTTGGTCCAGGGACATTCCCTTTAACAAGAATCACATTCCGTTCAACATCGACTTTTACAACTTCAAGGTTTTGAATCGTAACTGTTTCGCCACCCATTTGTCCTGGAAGTAATTTACCTGGACGAACGTGGTTCGGGTCAATCGGACCCATGGAACCTGGACGACGGTGATAACGGGAACCGTGGGTCATTGGTCCAGTTGCTTGGTTGTGGCGCTTAATGGCACCCTGGAACCCTTTCCCTTTTGATGTTCCGGTTACGTCAATAACGTCTCCCTGTGCAAAAATGTCAACCTTGATCTCCTGACCAATTTCATAATCCGCATCGTTCAAATCGCGGATTTCCTTAACGAAGCGCTTAGGAGCTGTCTTCGCCTTTTCTGCATGACCTTTCTCCGGGCTTTTCTGACGATTTGCTTTCTTGTCGTCAAAACCGAGCTGGACCGCTTCATAGCCTTCACCTTCAACGGTCTTCTTCTGAAGAACAACGTTTGGTGTTGCCTGGATCACAGTAACCGGAACAGATTCGCCGTTGTCGGAGAAAATCTGTGTCATACCTAACTTCTTTCCTAAGATTCCTTTGGTCATGAGTTACACCTCCTGTTAATAAAATTTTATTTTATCATGACTTGGCTTACAGTTTAATTTCAATGTCTACGCCGGATGGCAGATCGAGTCGCATCAGCGCGTCGACAGTTTGTGGTGTCGGCTCGATGATATCAATCAGACGTTTGTGCGTGCGCATTTCGAACTGCTCACGTGCATCTTTGTACTTGTGTACCGCACGAAGAACGGTGTATACCGTTTTTTCTGTTGGAAGCGGGATCGGACCAGCTACACCGGCACCTGAACGCTTAGCCGTTTCAACAATCTTCTCTGCAGACTGATCAAGCACTCTGTGCTCATACGCCTT
The DNA here is from genome assembly GCF_001721685.1 of Salisediminibacterium beveridgei. Taxonomy (GTDB): domain Bacteria; phylum Bacillota; class Bacilli; order Bacillales; family Salisediminibacteriaceae; genus Salisediminibacterium; species Salisediminibacterium beveridgei. Next base: position 3,445,485 of record NZ_CP012502.1, read on the forward strand.
TAATCGAATTCGAATCTTTTGCTTTGCCATTTGATGACCTCCTTTTTTCGCCCATTTTATGGAAATAGACTTGCTCCCCGGAAATTTCCTCCACACACACTCCATGGCAAAGGAGCCTGGTGTGTCAGCAACCTTCCAGATCACTGCCTGTCAGTGACAACAGTAGACATATTACACGAATCACTGTGAAACAGCAATCCTTTTTTGTCTACCAGCCATACTTGATTTATTATACAGACTGTCACTATTGATTTCAAGCCTTTTTTAAAAAAGATTTCAGGCTACATGATTATTTTCTGAAGTGCAGTTTGACGATCACCGGTGCGATGATAAATGCGGGCATCAGCGTCTCCGGTATGCGTTTGTGGTTAAGGTCAACAAGGTCTCCGTTTATACCTGAGAAGAGTTCCAGGGCCTCTACCGGGATGCCTTGATATTTCATGTCAATGAGTGTGTTGTCGGATTCATCCTTTATGTTGAACTGTTGGCCACTGATGCCCCCGTCGTTTTCACCGATCAGATTGCCTGAAGCATCATAGATCAATGCATACGTCTTAAAAGGGTTGAAGACATTCATCTGATAGGTTGCAAGTTGTGTTCCTTCTATAGAATAGAGTCTGTATATCTCGTGGATGCCTGCCTCTTTCTCCAAACGGTAAATCGCCCCCTTGTCATTATGAACTTCAAGGGTTTTCGGGAAGAACATCCGGATCCCGATAAGTTCCAGAAAGTAAGCAGCATATCGTCGCCAGCCTCTGGCAAGATCTCTGACTTCCGCGATCCGTTTTCCGTCCAGTGCAAACACCTGATACTCTCTTAACAGATGAATGACCGGTGCAATCACGACGCGATTGACCACATGCAGATCATGCTCGTCTGCAATGAGTTCCGGAGTGGCATAAGTCTGCCCGGCGCGGTGGCGTTTGACGAAACCCGCGATCAAAAAACCGAGGGTCATGACCGACAGTAGCAGGAATCCTTGCATGGCATCGATTGTGAATCCCTCATCTGAAACCATATACAATAGAAGAAACAGTACAAAAGAGACACCGGAGATGATTGACAGCAAAAAGAAAGCCCGACCTGTTCGCCTGTAGTAGTGGTTGATTCCCATAGGGTCCTCCGCTTGTTTGTCTTCGTCATTCAGTGTAACACGGCTGGAGGGAGGTGCAAAAACACTGATGGTTGCGAGCATCATCCTAAGCTCCCTTTTTCAATCTCAGCCATTCAGGGCACCTACCGGCTGGATCGGTGATTCAATCAGACGCTCGTTGCGTGTAAAGAATGCTTGGGTCATCACCACGTCAATGGCAAAGCCTACGTTGGACTGATACTTCATTCCTTTCGCAAACTTAAGCTGTCCGATGAAAGACAAAAAAGCCGGACAGGTGAGCCTGTCCGGCTTTTGAATGATCAATGATTCGGGTTATTACTCAGTGATTGACGCAACAACGCCGGCACCGACAGTACGTCCACCCTCACGGATAGAGAACTTCGTACCTTCTTCGATCGCGATTGGCGCGATGAGTTCAACAGTCATTTCAACGTTGTCCCCTGGCATAACCATTTCAACTCCGCTTGGAAGGTGAATGATTCCAGTTACGTCCGTTGTACGGAAGTAGAACTGTGGACGGTAGTTTGTGAAGAATGGTGTGTGACGCCCACCTTCATCTTTTGACAATACATAAACTTCAGCCTGGAACTTCGTGTGCGGTGTGATTGTACCTGGCTTAGCAAGTACCTGACCACGGTTGATATCGTCGCGGCTTACACCACGAAGAAGGGCACCGATGTTGTCGCCGGCTTCAGCATAGTCAAGAAGCTTACGGAACATTTCAACACCTGTTACAGTTGTCTTCTTTGTTTCGTCTTCAAGACCGATGATGTCTACTTCGTCACCTACGTTCAACTGTCCACGCTCAACACGGCCAGTTGCCACTGTACCACGGCCTGTGATTGAGAATACGTCCTCAACAGGCATCATGAATGGCTTGTCCTTGTCGCGCTCTGGTGTTGGAATGTAAGTGTCTACAGCTTCCATCAATTCAAAGATTTTTTGGCTGTACTCTTCGTCGCCTTCAAGTGCTTTAAGAGCAGAACCAGCGATAACCGGAATGTCGTCACCAGGGAAGTCATACTCAGAAAGAAGGTCACGAACTTCCATTTCAACAAGCTCAAGAAGCTCTTCGTCGTCAACCATGTCGACTTTGTTCAGGAATACCACGATGTATGGAACACCAACCTGACGTGAAAGCAGAATGTGCTCACGAGTCTGTGGCATTGGGCCATCCGCTGCGGATACAACAAGGATTGCTCCGTCCATCTGAGCAGCACCGGTGATCATGTTTTTAACATAGTCAGCGTGTCCTGGGCAGTCAACGTGTGCATAGTGACGAGTGTCAGTTTCATACTCGACGTGTGCAGTAGAGATTGTGATTCCACGCTCACGCTCTTCCGGCGCGCCGTCAATCTGGTCATACGCCATAGCTGTACCTTTACCTGATTTCTTGTGAAGTACTGAAGAGATCGCTGCAGTCAAGGTAGTTTTACCGTGGTCAACGTGTCCGATAGTACCGATGTTAGCATGCGTTTTGGAACGATCAAATTTTGCTTTTCCCATGATCGAAATCCTCCTTATTTTCATAAATTATTTTTAATTATACAGGAATGATGAAAGACGTTCGTCAAATCACCGTTCCTAGCTTACAACAGAATTCAAGCTGAGGCAAGCGCGCTATTATGCTCCGCCGCCCTGCTTTTTAACGATTTCTTCGCTGATACTCTTAGGCACTTCTTCATAGTGGTCGAAGTGCATCGTGTAGTTGCCGCGACCTTGTGTGTTTGAACGCAGGGACGTGGCATAACCGAACATTTCTGAAAGTGGCACCATCGCCTTGACGATTTGTGCATTACCACGAGCTTCCATACCTTCAACACGTCCGCGGCGTGACGTTACGTCACCCATGATGTCACCCATATACTCTTCAGGAATGACAACTTCAACACGCATAATTGGCTCGAGAAGAACTGGTTTACACTTACTCTTCGCTTCTTTAAGCGCCATCGAAGCTGCAACCTTAAAGGCCATTTCATTGGAGTCAACATCGTGATAAGAGCCGTCAAACAGGCGGGCCTTCACGTCAACCAGCGGGTAACCTGCGACAAGACCATTGTCGAGTGCATCTTTGACGCCTGCTTCTACTGAACCGATGTATTCACGTGGCACAACACCGCCGACGACGTTATCGATAAATTCAAAGCCGCCGCCTTCGTCATTTGGCGAAAATTCGATCCATACGTGACCGTACTGACCGCGTCCACCGGATTGACGAACAAATTTACCTTCACATTTCGCTGCTTCACGAATGGTTTCACGGTAAGAAACCTGAGGTGCACCAACATTCGCATCCACTTTGAATTCACGTCGCATACGGTCAACGATGATATCAAGGTGAAGTTCACCCATACCTGCGATGATCGTCTGGCCTGTTTCATCATCTGTGTGCGTTTTGAATGTCGGGTCTTCCTCTGCGAGTTTGGCAAGTGCCATACCCATTTTGTCCTGGTCTGCTTTTGATTTAGGCTCAACAGACAGGGAGATAACCGGATCAGGGAAGTCCATAGACTCAAGAATCACGTTTTCTTTTTCTGCACAAAGCGTGTCACCTGTTCCTGTATCTTTCAAACCAACACCCGCTGCGATGTCTCCGGAGAAACATGTCGGGATTTCTTCTCGGTGGTTCGCGTGCATCTGAAGAATACGTCCCATACGCTCACGCTTGCCTTTTGTTGAGTTCTTGACATAAGAACCAGCGTTTACGTGTCCGGAATAGACCCGGAAAAACGTCAGTTTACCAACGAACGGATCCGTCGCCACTTTAAATGCAAGTGCAGAGAACGGCTCGTTGTCACCTGGTTTACGGACAACTTCTTCTTCTGTATCCTGATCGATACCCCGAATGGCCGCAACATCTGTTGGTGCCGGAAGGTAGTCGATGACTGCGTCCAAGAGGAGCTGTACACCTTTGTTTTTAAAGGCAGATCCGCAAAGGACCGGATAGAAATCAACGCTGACCGTTGCCAAACGAATGGCATTCTTCAGCTCAGGAATCGTGATTTCTTCTCCTTCAAGATACTTCATCATGAATTCTTCATCGTAATCGGAAACTTTTTCGATCAGCTTATCACGATACTCTTCGGCTTGAGCTTTGTACTCTTCCGGGATTTCACGTGCTTCACTGCGCGTTCCGAGATCATCAAGGTAGTAAAACGCCTGCATGGTAACCAGGTCGATAATGCCTTCAAAGTCGTCTTCCGCACCGATCGGCAGCTGAATTGCAGCTGCATTGGCGCCGAGACGGTCTCTCAGGGTACCAAGTGAATAGATGAAGTCTGCACCGAGTTTGTCCATCTTATTGACAAAAACAATACGCGGTACACCGTAAGTCGTCGCTTGACGCCAAACGGTTTCTGTTTGCGGCTCAACACCTGATTGGGCATCGAGTACAGCAACAGCACCATCAAGTACACGAAGGGATCGTTCAACTTCTACTGTGAAGTCTACGTGTCCTGGTGTGTCGATGATGTTAATCCGGTGATTATTCCACTGGGCTGTGGTTGCAGCAGATGTGATCGTGATTCCACGCTCTTGCTCCTGCGCCATCCAGTCCATTTGAGAACCACCATCGTGCGTTTCACCAATTTTATGAATACGGCCTGAATAGAAAAGAATACGCTCGGTAGCTGTTGTTTTACCAGCATCAATGTGAGCCATGATCCCGATATTACGAGTCTTCTCTAAGGAGAACTCTCTTGCCATGATTCAATTTCTCCTTCCTGTTTCTCAAATTTATCACAGAGTGGAGGCGACAGGTTCAGCCTGTAACCCCTAATCCAGTCGGACACTCTGTGAAAATGAATTCTACCAGCGATAGTGAGCGAATGCTTTGTTCGCTTCCGCCATTTTGTGTGTATCTTCACGCTTCTTGACAGCACCACCAGTGTTATTGGCTGCATCAAGAATTTCGTTTGCCAAACGCTCTTCCATGGATTTTTCACCGCGGCGGCGCGCATAGCTTACGAGCCAGCGAAGTCCGAGAGTCGTACGACGATCCGGCTTTACTTCGATCGGTACCTGGTAGTTTGCACCACCTACACGGCGTGCTTTTACTTCAAGTACTGGCATGATGTTTTTCAGTGCCTGTTCGAAAACTTCCTGGGGTTCATTCCCACTGCGTTCGCGAACAAGGTCAAATGCATTATAAAGAATCGTTTGGGCTTTTCCTCGTTTTCCGTGAACCATAATGCGGTTGATCAGCCGGGTAACCAGCTTCGAGTTGTAAATTGGGTCAGCGAGCACGTCTCTGCGTGCTACAGGTCCTTTACGTGGCATCGGAGTCCCTCCTTTCAGATAGTCATTCAATCAATATGAATGGTCTTACTTATTTTTTCTTCTTAGGACGCTTTGTTCCGTATTTTGAACGGCTTTGCATGCGGCCTTCCACACCAGCTGTATCGAGTGTTCCTCGTACAATGTGATAACGTACCCCTGGCAAGTCTTTTACTCGACCACCTCGGATCAGCACAACACTGTGTTCCTGAAGGTTGTGACCGATACCCGGGATATATGCCGTTACTTCGATCTGGTTTGTCAAACGAACACGGGCATACTTACGAAGAGCCGAGTTCGGCTTCTTCGGTGTCATGGTACCGACACGCGTACAAACACCGCGCTTATGAGGAGAATCCTCATCTGTCTGGTGCTTTTTGAAGCTGTTATACCCTTTGTTCAAAGCCGGGGAGTCTGCTGATTTCACTTTTGACTTACGTCCTTTTCGAACGAGTTGATTGATTGTAGGCATGTTACATCTTCCTCCTTTCTTTGGGAATTACAAGTCCACTGGTCCAGGTGGTTCATAATACGGTAAAAGAGAAGTCTTTACCGGTGCATTCTCACACCGGTAAAAACTTTTTTACTTTTTAATGGCTACAATGGCTGCACCAACGTCAATGCCACAGGCTTTCCCGAGTGTCTTCATGGAATCAACCCAGAATATGCCCACGCCCGAATGACCGGCGATTTCAAGCGCCTTATCGAGTACATGGCGATCAGCGTCTTCTGCAACAATGAGCTCTTTAACCTGTTCGTGCTCCAGTGCTTTAATTGTTTGTTTCGTGCCTATGACTTTATTCGCTGCCTGGGCTACTTTTTCATAAGACATCGTTATCCTCCAAAGCATCAGGTATTTGGCACACTATGATATAGTACCACCATGATTTTGGGCTGTCAATAACTATTTCAATTAATCTGCAACGGTTGGTTGTTGAATGATGTCACTGTTGTCTTCTGTGCTGACAGGTTTCAGTTGGCGATATTGTTGCATGCCTGTACCTGCTGGAACCAGCTTACCGATAATGACGTTCTCCTTGAGTCCGACGAGCTGATCGCGCTTGCCTTTGATCGCGGCATCGGTCAGGACACGAGTTGTCTCCTGGAAGGACGCTGCGGACAGGAAGGAGTCAGTTTCAAGCGATGCTTTGGTAATCCCGAGAAGGACCGGTCGTCCTGTGGCAGGGCGTCCGCCTTTTAAGAGAATCTCTCTGTTGGCATCGCTGTATTGATGGATTTCCACCAGGGAACCTGGGAGGATATCCGTATCACCGGCATCGATGACGCGGACTTTACGCATCATCTGACGAACCATGACTTCTACGTGCTTATCTCCGATTTCAACACCTTGCATACGGTATACTTTCTGCACTTCCCGCAGGAGGTATTCTTGAACGCCCTGGACACCGGAAACCTGGAGCAGTTCCTTCGGATCGATGGAACCTTCCGTCATTTCCTGACCGGAGCGGACTTCATCTCCTTCTTTGACTTTCAGGCGTGCGCCGTACATTGTGTTGTAGTTCCGTGTTTCCACAGGACCTTGTACAATGATTTCTTTTTTATCATTTTGATCTTTGATTTCAATGACCGTTCCATCGATTTCGGAAATGAGTGCCTGCCCTTTCGGATTACGGGCTTCAAACACTTCCTGAATACGTGGAAGACCCTGCGTGATATCGTCACCGGCAACCCCGCCTGTGTGGAACGTACGCATTGTAAGCTGTGTACCCGGCTCACCGATGGACTGGGCTGCGATAATGCCTACTGCTTCGCCCACTTCCACTTTTGTGCCTGTTGCCAGGTTACGTCCGTAACATTTCTTGCAGGCACCGTGTTGTGTATCACATGTGAACACGGAGCGGATCGTTACTTTTTCAATACCGGCGTCTTCGATGATTTTGGCCATATCTTCGTTAATGTCCTGGTTCCGGTCGACAAGAAGCTCTCCGGTTTCCGGGTGGAAGATACGCTGGAAGGAAACCCGGCCAACGAGGCGGTCATAGAGACTCTCGATCACTTCATTTCCTTCTTTGATAGCCTTCACATCGAGTCCACGGTCAGTTCCGCAGTCGTCAGCGCGGATGATTACATCTTGCGCCACATCCACCAGACGACGCGTCAGGTAACCTGAGTCAGCCGTCTTCAAGGCTGTATCCGCAAGACCTTTACGTGCACCGTGCGTGGAGATGAAGTATTCAAGTACCGTCAGACCTTCACGGAAACTGGACTTGATCGGCAGCTCGATGATTCGTCCGGATGGATTTGCCATCAGACCACGCATACCCGCGAGCTGCGTGAAGTTCGACGCGTTACCACGTGCGCCGGAATCACTCATCATAAAGATCGGGTTCGTTTTGACAAGCGTACCCAAAAGCTTCGTCTGAATCATATCTTTGGCATTACTCCAGATTTCAATGACTTTGTCATAACGCTCTTCTTCCGTGATGAGACCGCGACGGAACTGCTTTGTTACACGAGAGACTTTCTCTTCCGCGTCGTCAAGGATATCCTGCTTATCCTTCAACACAACGATGTCGGATACACCGATGGTGATACCGGCTTTCGTTGAATAATAGAAACCGAGCTCTTTCATTTTATCGAGCATGACGGACGTTTCAGAGATCTTGAATTTCTTAAAGACTTCGGCAATGATGTCACCCAGGAAGCCTTTTTTGAACGGTTCAACGAGATCCCGGTTCTTAAACTCTTTCTTTATATCTGTACCATAAGGTACGAAATACTTCTTCGGCGTCACTTCTTCAAGGTTTACAGCCGTCGGCTCATTAATATAAGGGAATGAGTGCGGCAGAATTTCATTGAAAATGACCTTTCCGACTGATGTGAGGAGGTAATGTTGTTTGACCTCATCAGGGAAATTCGTTTTGTTGATGGCTTCCACAGGCAGGGCAATGCGGGTGTGCAGATGCACATAACCTTGCTGGTAGGCGGCGAGCACTTCATCCGGTGTGGTGAAGGTACTCCCTTCGCCCATGGCATCTTCACGCTCAAGCGTGAGGTAATAGTTACCGAGTACCATGTCCTGGGAAGGTGTAACGACCGGCTTGCCGTCCTTCGGATTCAAAATGTTCTGTGCCGCGAGCATCAATAGCCGTGACTCGGCTTGCGCTTCGGCAGAAAGCGGTACGTGTACCGCCATCTGGTCACCGTCAAAGTCCGCATTGTACGCTGTACAAACCAGCGGATGCAGCTTGATGGCACGGCCTTCGACCAGGATCGGTTCGAACGCCTGGATACCAAGGCGGTGAAGCGTTGGTGCACGGTTTAAGAGCACCGGGTGTTCCCGGATGACTTCTTCAAGGACATCCCATACTTCCGGCTGCACGCGCTCAACTTTACGTTTTGCACTCTTGATGTTATGAGAGAGGCCTTTACTGACCAGTTCTTTCATAACGAATGGTTTGAACAGTTCAAGCGCCATTTCCTTCGGCAGTCCGCACTGGTACATCTGCAGGTTCGGGCCGACGACAATAACCGAACGGCCTGAATAGTCCACACGTTTACCGAGCAGGTTCTGACGGAATCGTCCCTGCTTCCCTTTCAGCATGTGTGAGAGGGATTTTAACGGACGGTTACCTGGTCCGGTAACCGGTCGTCCGCGACGGCCGTTATCGATCATTGCATCGACCGCTTCCTGGAGCATCCGCTTTTCGTTTTGCACGATAATGCTTGGTGCACCAAGATCCAAAAGACGCTTCAGACGGTTGTTACGGTTGATCACCCGGCGGTACAGATCGTTCAGGTCAGAAGTGGCAAAACGGCCACCATCAAGCTGAACCATCGGACGAATTTCCGGTGGGATCACCGGGAGAACGTCGAGAACCATCCAGGATGGATCATTTTCTGAATGACGGAATGCTTCAATGACTTCCAGACGCTTGATCGCACGGGTTCTTCGTTGACCCTGTGCGGTTTCAAGTTCTTCTTTCAGCATGTTTGCTTCTTTATCCAGGTCAATGTCTTCCAGTAACTTCCGGATCGCTTCTGCACCCATCGTTGCTTTGAAAGAGCGGCCATACTTATCGTAGTACGCCCGGTATTCTTTCTCGGACAGCAGCTGCTTCAGCTCCAGAGGTGTATCACCTGGATCGGTGACCACATAGGAGGCGAAGTAAATGACTTCTTCAAGCGAACGTGGAGACATATCCAGTACGAGGCCCATGCGGCTCGGGATCCCTTTGAAGTACCAGATATGGGATACCGGTGCTGCGAGTTCAATGTGACCCATGCGTTCACGTCGGACTTTGGAGCGCGTGACTTCAACACCACAACGATCACAGACTACGCCTTTATATCGGACGCGCTTGTATTTTCCGCAGTGGCATTCCCAGTCCTTGGTAGGACCGAAAATGCGCTCGCAGAACAAACCGTCTTTTTCCGGCTTTAACGTTCGATAGTTAATCGTTTCAGGCTTCTTCACCTCTCCTCTTGACCAGGAGCGGATCTTATCAGATGAAGCGAGACCGATTTTCATATATTCAAAATTATTCACATCAATCAAGGGGCCAACCTCCCTTTCAGCATTCAAGTTCTCCCGTTACGCGTTCGACTCGCCGGATTCCAAGTTGAGGTTCAGCTTTTCACCGGTATTTTCTTCTTCATCTTCATGCTCGAGCATGTCGATTTCTTCGTCATTGCTTGACAGCATTTTCACATCCATACCCAGACTCTGAAGTTCCTTGATCAATACTTTAAAGGATTCCGGAACCCCTGGTTCAGGGACGTTTTCACCTTTGACGATTGCTTCATAGGTCTTCACACGTCCGATGGTGTCATCGGATTTGACGGTGAGGATTTCCTGAAGGGTATATGCTGCCCCGTATGCTTCAAGGGCCCATACTTCCATCTCACCAAATCGCTGTCCGCCAAACTGTGCCTTACCGCCAAGCGGCTGCTGGGTAACGAGGGAATAAGGTCCCGTGGAACGGGCGTGCAGCTTGTCATCGACCATGTGCGCCAGTTTAATCATATACATGACACCGACGGAAACCCGGCTGTCAAACGGTTCACCGGTCCGGCCGTCATAGAGAACGGTCTTTCCGTCACGGGCCATCCCGGATTCTTCGATGGTTTCCCAAACGTCTTCTTCTCGGGCACCGTCAAATACCGGTGTTGCAATGTGGATGCCGAGCTGCCTTGCAGCCATGCCCATATGGAGCTCAAGGACCTGACCGATATTCATTCGCGATGGTACCCCAAGCGGGTTCAACATGATGTCGATCGGCGTACCGTCCGGAAGATATGGCATATCTTCTTCCGGCAGGATACGGGAAATAACACCTTTGTTCCCGTGTCGTCCGGCCATTTTGTCACCTTCGTTAATCTTACGCTTCTGAACGATATACGCCCGCACGAGCTGATTCACACCAGGTGGCAATTCATCACCGTCTTCACGGTTAAAGACTTTCACGTCAAGGACAATCCCGTCGCCGCCATGTGGTGCACGAAGAGACGTGTCTCTTACTTCACGGGCTTTTTCTCCGAAGATGGCGTGAAGAAGACGTTCTTCCGCTGTCAGTTCGGTCACACCTTTAGGCGTCACTTTACCAACGAGAATGTCGCCGTCTTTCACTTCTGCACCGACACGGATAATTCCGCGCTCGTCGAGATTACGCAGCGCATCTTCACCCACGTTTGGAATGTCCCGGGTGATTTCTTCCGGTCCGAGTTTCGTGTCCCGGGATTCGGATTCATATTCCTCGATATGAATGGACGTGTAGACGTCATCCTTAACGAGTCGTTCGCTCAGAATAATGGCATCCTCATAGTTGTACCCGTCCCATGTCATAAAACCGACAAGGACATTTTGACCGAGTGCCATTTCTCCTTTTTCCATGGATGAACCATCCGCCAGGATCTCACCCTCATCTACAATCATGCCTTCACTGACGATCGGGCGCTGGTTGTAGCACGTTCCCTGGTTGGAACGCTCAAATTTCATGAAATTATAACGCTTCAGGTTGCCTTCGGTTTCTTTGCCATCCACTTCGGCAAGATCACGGACATCCACGAATTTCGCGGTGACTTTTTCAACCCGGCCGCGGTTTTTCGCAACAACGGATGCCCCGGAGTCTTTAGCGGATACATATTCCATGCCGGTTCCCACTAACGGAGAATGCGGTTCAAGAAGCGGAACGGCCTGACGCTGCATGTTCGCACCCATCAGGGCACGGTTGGAGTCGTCGTTTTCAAGGAACGGAATACAAGCTGTTGCCGCAGAGACAACCTGCTTTGGCGATACGTCCATGTAGTCTACCCGGTCCCGAGGAACAATGATGTTCTCCCCGCGGAATCGGCAGATGATGTTCTCATCTGAGAACTGGCCTTCTTCGTTCAACTTGGCATTCGCCTGGGCAACGATGTAGTTATCTTCCTCATCTGCAGTCAGATAATCCACTTTTTCAGAAACGATGCCCGTTTCATGATTGACCTTACGGTAAGGCGTTTCAATGAAACCGAAACGGTTCACTTTTGCATAGGAGGACAGCGAGTTAATCAACCCGATGTTCGGTCCTTCCGGTGTTTCAATCGGACACATACGGCCGTAGTGCGAGTAGTGTACGTCACGTACTTCAAAACCGGCACGTTCACGTGTTAAACCACCGGGTCCAAGTGCAGACAGACGGCGTTTATGCGTCAGCTCAGCCAGCGGATTTGTCTGATCCATAAACTGGGAAAGCTGAGAACTTCCGAAGAATTCTTTGATGGAGGCAATCACAGGCCTGATATTGATCAGGGCCTGCGGTGTGATCACATTGGTGTCCTGAATGGACATGCGTTCACGAACGACACGTTCCATCCGGGATAAACCGATGCGGAACTGGTTCTGCAGGAGTTCACCCACAGAGCGAAGGCGCCGGTTACCGAGGTGGTCAATGTCATCGGTGTTTCCTACACCGTGCAACAGGTTAAAGAAGTAGCTGACAGAAGAAATAATGTCTGCCGGTGTAATGTTCTTAACAGTATCAGGGACATTCCCGTTGGCAATGACCTTGATTTTCTCGCCTTCTTCAGCTGTTGGATCCTGTGAATAGATGAGTACGGACTGAATGTCGACTTCCTCATCATTGATCACGCCGCCCTGCAGATTAATGCGGTCAAAACCGACATTGTTCTCTAGGTATGGCATCAGCTTGTCGAGCACACGTCGGTCAATCACGGTGCCTTCTTCAGCAAGAATTTCTCCTGTATCCGGATCGATCAATGTTTCTGCAAGCTTCTGGTTAAAGAGGCGGTTCTTAATATGAAGTTTTTTGTTCATTTTGTAGCGTCCGACACTGGCCAGATCGTACCTTTTCGGGTCAAAGAACCGGGAATCGAGGAGACTCTTGGCACTCTCTACGGTTGGCGGTTCCCCTGGACGAAGCCGCTCATAAATTTCAAGGAGCGCTTTCTCGGAAGAATCTGTATTGTCCTTATCCAGTGTGTTGCGTAGGTATTCATCTTCACCAAGAAGATCGATGATTTCCTGATCAGTACCAAATCCAAGCGCTCTGAGCAAAACGGTTGCCGGGATCTTACGGGTCCGGTCAATGCGGCAATAGACAACGTCTTTTGCGTCAGTTTCAAGCTCGAGCCATGCACCACGGTTCGGTATCACCGTTGCGGTATGACCTTTCTTACCATTCTTGTCGACCTTTTTGTTGAAGTAAACACTTGGAGAACGAACAAGCTGGGAAACAATGACACGTTCGGCACCATTAATCACAAAGGTACCTGTATCCGTCATGAGTGGAAAATCACCCATAAAGACTTCCTGTTCCTTCACTTCTCCTGTTTCCTGATTAATCAATCGGACTTTGACGCGCAGCGGCGCTGAGTATGTTACATCCCGCTCCTTAGATTCATCAACCGGATATTTTGGCTCTCCCAATGAGTAATCAATAAACTCGAGAACCAGGTTTCCGGTGAAATCCGAAATTGGTGAAATATCCTGAAACATTTCACGAACTCCTTCATCCAGGAACCATTGATATGAAGCTGTCTGGATCTCGATTAAATTCGGAAGATCCATCACTTCACTGATTCGGGCATAACTTCTTCTCTGGCGGTGGCGTCCATACTGAACTAGTTGACCTGTCAACTCATTCACCCCTCAAACCTAACGTATTTATCATCAAAAGGATGCAGATCTTTCCTGTTGCATCCTTTGACAGACTGGTGTTGCATTACAACGGAACGACGAGTATCGTCAATTGCCGGTTAAACTTTTCGTATGAAAATAAAGGAGTTTCTAATTCTTTTATCGAAATAAAGAAGACAGCAGAAGAGAAAGAGGCCATCGCGGGGAAAAAAGAAAAGCAGAAAAAAAGGGTATAGTACAGTCTCGTCCCATTCTGGTGCCTGAGTTGATTTGCTTACTGAATTTACCCCTGAACTTCCTATCTATTCTCTTCTCCCGGTACCAGCTTTTTCACTGGATTCGGCGTTCCTGCTGAATAATAGAGCATAAAAGCCCTATTTTCTTTTATCTTCATACGCATTAAATAACAATAACATAATGCCTGGTCTCAGTCAATCTTTTTTCCCGCAAAGACAAAGTAGCCTTTTTGTTTTGCGACCGTTCGAACGTGAAGCCCGAGTTCCTCGAGCTTTTTTTTCGTTGAGGACGCACCCTGTTTCTTTTGAATGACGACCCACAGTTCCCCTTCGGCTTGAAGCGATCGAACAGCTTCTTCGTAAATTCGGAACACGACATCCTTACCGGCCCGGATCGGCGGATTCGTCAACACTGCTGCGTAGTTTGAATCAGACAGCCCATCTGTCGCATCTTTCAGCGCAATGGTCTGATTGGTGATCGAGTTTTTCCCGGCATTCACTTTTGCCAGAGAGACAGACCGTTCGTTCACGTCGATCATGCCGATCTGACGTTCGGGATATGCCGCCGCCACTGCAAGTCCAATCGGTCCCCATCCGCAACCGATATCAAGAATATCCCCCGCTGCTTGTGGTTCCTCAAAGTGCTCGATTAAAAGTTTCGATCCGAAGTCCACCGCGTGTCCGGAAAAAACACCCCGGTCTACAATGAACGTGAAGTCTCTTCCCTTCAAGGTTTCAGAAATCATTTTCTGTTTACTTTCTGATCCCGGTTTTCCGGAATAATAATGATCACTCACCGATGTCACTCCCTTTCTTTCGTTTATGTAAAGAAAACCTGGCATGTCGTCAAGCCAATGGCGAAAGCCTCAGCGGCGCGTATATTTCAGTTCTTCAGCACAACTGGAGTTTCCCAAGAAGTATAAAAGAAAAACCCGCTTCAATGAGCGGGTTTTTGTCCTATAGCCAGTACTTACTTCACTTCGATAGAAGCGCCTGCTTCTTCAAGCTTGCCTTTGATTTCTTCAGCTTCGTCTTTGTCAATGCCTTCTTTGATTGGTGCCGGAGCGCCATCAACGAGTGCTTTCGCATCTTTAAGACCAAGACCAGTGATTTCACGAACGACTTTGATAACGCCGATCTTGGAAGATCCGGCACTCTCAAGTACTACGTCGAATTCAGTCTGCTCTTCAGCTTCTTCCACTGGTGCGCCTGCAGCTGCAACTGGTGCTGCAGCAGTTACGCCAAATTCTTCTTCGATTGCTTTTACAAGGTCGTTCAATTCAAGTACGGACATTTCTTTGATCGCATCGATCATGTCTTGATGAGTCATGTTAAATTCCTCCTAATAATAGTTAAAATAGATTTTACAGCCTTATGCGGCTGACTGTCGATTCAGGCTGCGTTTACGCTTCCTGTTCTTCTTTTTGTTCTGCAACGGCCTTCGTTGCCAACGCAAAGTTGCGGATTGGCGCCTGGAGAACGTTGAGGAACATGGAGATGAGACCATCGCGGGATGGCAGGGTAGCCAGCGCCCGAATTTCTTCAAGACCTGTGACTTTACCTTCAACAACACCAGCTTTTAATTCCAGTGCGCTATGATCCTTCGCAAATCCGTGAAGGATTTTAGCAGGAGCAACCACATCTTCATTACTGAAAGCGATCGCTGTAGGACCAGTCAAATGCTCATCGAGTTCACTGAGGTTTGTTGCTTCAGTGGCACGACGAACCATTGAGTTTTTGTACACTTTGAAATCAACACCGGCTTCACGAAGCTGTTTACGGAGTTCCGTAATTTCACTGACGTTCAGGCCACGGTAGTCAACGACGATCGTGGACTGGCTGTCTTCAAACTTTGTTTTGATTTCATCAACAACCTGTTCCTTCTTTTTGATTACTGCGCTCATTCTTACACCTCCTGTAAATCGCTGATTAAAACTGACCGAAGAGCGTTTCATTTCTCAAATAGCCCGATGTTCTGATCAATTGCTTCTGGCGGACGGGTGCCAAGGGGCCTGTCCTCAACAAACTTCCGCTATGCGAAAGTGGATTTTCGGACTGCGCTTAATCCCTCTGGCGTCGCGGCCTGCAGCTGTTGATCAGGTTCACAACATCAAATCTGAGCTTCTAAAAATAAAAAGCCTCCATGTGCCAGAGCAGACATGGAGGCAGAATCGTCTTCATTTAAGAAAATCGAATTCAACGACCTCGGCAGGGAATTAAGCCTGTTGGGCACCTGCTGTCTACGGTTCAGCACTATTTAAATTCACGATTATGAGTATAACCGCTGATTAAACGTAAGTCAACTTATAATTTAAATGATGAAACGTCCACCTTGAGGCCAGGGCTCATTGTGGATGTAATGGATACGTTGCGAAGATACGTCCCTTTTGAAGCTGCAGGCTTGATTTTCATCAGCTGTTCAGCCATTGCAGTAAAGTTTTCTTCGAGCTTTTTAGCTTCGAAAGATGCTTTCCCGATTGGAACGTGAATGTTCCCGGACTTGTCCACACGGTACTCAACCTTACCTGCTTTGATTTCTTCAACAGCTTTTGTTACATCAAATGTAACAGTACCTGTTTTCGGGTTCGGCATAAGGCCTTTTGGTCCAAGTGTACGACCCAACTTACCAACCTGTGCCATCATATCCGGTGTTGCAACAACGACGTCGAATTCGAGCCAGCCTTGAGCGACTTTATTGATGAGGTCTTCTTCACCAACGAAGTCAGCGCCTGCTGCTTCTGCTTCTTTCGCCTTATCACCTTTTGCAAATACAAGAACGGTCTGTGTTTTACCCGTTCCGTGTGGAAGCACCATCGCTCCACGGATCTGCTGGTCTGCTTTCTTCGGGTCAACGCCGAGACGTGCAGCCATTTCGATGCTTTCATCGAATTTTGCAGTTGCGTTCTTTTGAACGAGTTCTACTGCTTCAGAAATGTTGTATAACTTTTCGCGATCAATCGCTTTTAGAGCGTCTTGATATTTCTTACCTCTTTTAGCCAATTTAAGTTCCTCCTTCTGTGGTTTTAGCGGTTATACCTCCCACTAATAAAGGTTGCGAACCTGATGAACAGGCCGGAGCATTTGTCCATTCGCAACCTCCATACCCTTTTGTCGGTATTAGTCTTCGACGACGATACCCATGCTGCGGGCAGTACCTTCAACCATACGCATAGCTGCTTCAACATCAGCTGCGTTTAAGTCAGGCATCTTTGTTTCAGCGATTTCTTTTACTTTATCACGCTTGACTGTAGCCACTTTGTTCTTGTTCGGCTCACCTGATCCAGATTCGATTCCTGCTTCTTTTTTAAGCAAGACCGCTGCTGGCGGCGTTTTTGTGATAAAAGTGAATGAACGATCTTCAAATACTGTGATTTCCACAGGAATGATCAGACCCGCTTCTTCTTGTGTACGAGCATTAAATTCCTTACAGAATCCCATGATATTAACACCAGCTTGACCGAGTGCCGGTCCGACCGGTGGTGCCGGATTCGCTTTACCAGCAGGAATTTGAAGTTTCACTACTTTAATGACCTTTTTAGCCACGCGACACACCTCCTTAAGTCCGTGATGTGGTAACCGAGCATAATGCTCTCCCACTCAATTAAACACCTGCAAACATGCAGGAAAAAACGTGAACGGAAACGCTCACGTTCATTAACAACATTCAAATTCTATCACTTCACACCAGAATGCGCAAGAGCTTTTTTCACTTCAGGGAAGGAAAAAAACGGTGATCCTGTATTCAAAGTAATCAGAGTTTCTCCACCTGGTGGAATTCGAGTTCTACCGGGGTTTCCCGGCCGAACATGTTCACATGAACTTTCAGCTTGCGTTTTTCTGCAGAAATGTCTTCGATGGACCCGATGAAGTTGGCAAATGGTCCTTCTTTGACCTTCACGGATTCCTTCAGATCAAAATAGACTTCCTCTTTCGGTGTCTCCACACCCATCTGACGAAGGATTTTATCCGTTTCCTCCGGCAGAAGCGGCGTCGGCTTTGAACCTGCTCCTGTACTGCCGACAAACCCGGTGACTCCAGGCGTATTTCGCACGACATACCAGGAATCGTCTGTCATGACCATTTCCACAATCACATAGCCCGGGAAGACTTTCTTCGTGACGGTTTTACTCTTGCCGTTCTTCACTTCGTTTTCTTCTTCCACGGGAACGAGGATGCGGAAAATTTTATCCGTCATTTCCATCGATTCCACACGTTTTTCCAAGTTCGTCTTCACTTTATTCTCGTAGCCGGAATAAGTGTGGACGACATACCAGTTCTTCTCCATCTCCATGTGTTCAGGACGTTTCGTCCTTCCCTCCTCTGACTGAATTCAATTTAATCAATAGTTGTGCTCTGCCTCTGTCAGTTCGTGATTAATTCCAATAAACTCGAAATACCAAGGTCAGAGATGGCAAAGAAAATCGCCATGAAAATGACTGTTGTACTTACAATAACAGTGTATCGGAAAAGCTCTGGGCGCGTCGGCCAGGTCACACGCTTCATTTCAGTGGATACGTCTTTCAAAAAATGAATCGGATTCTTGGATTTCTTCGGTTCTTGTTCTGCCATGAGGGAATTCACCTCCACATTATTTTGTTTCCTGGTGGGCTGTATGCCCTTTGCACGTCTTACAGTATTTTTTTATCGTCAACCGCTCACTTCCGGTATTATCCGTCTTCATTGTCGTATAGTTACGGGCGTGACAGTCTTTACATGAAAGTACAACTTTCTTCGACATGAAAAAAACTGCCTCCTTCACTTAACACTTTACATACCCCTTAAAAGTAGCACAGAAAAGAGCTCAGTGTCAATTGTATCTGAAAAAGCCGGAGCTCTGGTTTTTGCTCCGGCTTCCTCGTTTTATTCTTCAATCAGCATCTGACCGTCATCCCACTGCCAGCTGTGGAGGATCAGATCGATGAATTCGGAGAAATACAGATTTCCGCCTGTCAGCATGTAATACCCGTATCCATCGTGTTCCATGACAAAAAACGTCTCCTGGGTGGCCATGTCTGAAAGCCCTCCCTCTATTTCAAGCTCTTCTCGTTTTTCCATGGAGAGGTTCAGCATATCCTCATGAACGAGCCACTCACCGCCAAAACGATCACCCAGATAGGACCTGGGATCAGGATCTTCCTCAGCCACATCCGTAAGCTCACTCTCCTTATCCTTCCAGTCTTCCTGGTAGGCGAGGGCTTCGTCCACATTGTCAAAGCGGCCGATTTCGATAAATTCAGGATCGTCGGCATTCTCATAGCGAATCATTTGCTGACCGCGCTCGCCTTCTTGCCTGTCACTGAATCCATCCCTGGCGTAAAACGAGAAGCCGAGGTCCGGCACTTCCACCAATGCCATTTCCCTGGACCCTGGACCATGATCACTCATGGCTAAAAACTCTGCCTCGTGCGCCCGGTCGTTCATGCCGGCTTCATTGCTTTCGTCAATGATCGTCGGGTACACCCGTTGAAAACTCGAGTGAAAATAGCCCGCAAGTTCAATCTGGTCATCGTCCTCCACCGTTTCAACGGAATGCAGGATCACAGGGGTATCCGGGTAACCCTCAGGGGCCACATACGACCAGTTGTGGACACGGTTCCCGTCTTCCGCGCGGTATTGTTCCACCGGTTCATCACCCATGTCCATTGTCCAGTGATAATCCTGGACCCATTGCTCATCACGATCGACCGGTTCTGCGTCATGACCATCCAGCTGTCTTTCGAGTTCAGATCGGGCTGCTTCTTCATCCTCCGTGTCAAACTGCAGGAGATGAAAAATGTTCCCCTCATCATCCGCCATTTCATACCGGACATAAGAGCCTTCATCCGTTCTGTGCGAGTTCCATTCCGCCGGTATATAGATAAAATACGGCATCCCTTCCTCGTGCAGGAGCATCATCGGCTGTTCTTCGATGACGTCGGTTCGTTCATCGGCATCGACCGCTTGCATATCGATGGCATAAAACCGCTGCGCCCGGTCGTTGAACGTGTCTGCCGTCACATTCCATTCGGCTGTATCTGGAAATCGGTAGCTGACGGATTCGGATCGCTCTTCTTCAGACTCCTCATTTTCTTCCTCATTCTCCTGTTCCGCTTCGCTGTCGTTCTCCTCAACAGGTTCCGGTGCTTCCTGATCCTCTTCCTCGTTTTCCGTGTCATCCAAGGTCCCTGCCGGAGCGAACCAGCCGGCCATGTCATCAGAGCTGATCAACACCAGGCCGCCGATGGCTGCCGCGGCAATTGTAGCCGAGAAGCCGGTGAGCGTCTGGTGGCGTTTTTTCTTTTTCTCCACCAAGGCGTAGCCCGGCTGCGCCTTGCCGATTTCCCGTTTCATCGCATGGAGACTTTTTTGTTTCGCCTTTTCAGATGGTGTCGCCTCTTCCATCGCTTGACGGTCTTTTTCCAACTGCTTTTCAGTCAATCGCTCAGACATGGACGTTCACCTCCTCGTCCACTTGCTCGCCCATTTTCTCCTGCGCCCGTTTTTGCAGGGACTTGACCGCCATCACGCTCTTCCCCGTAATCCGCGCCGTCTCCTTCAGCGAGAAGCCTTCCATGAATCGCAAGTAGAGAATTTCCTGTTGTTTTTCCGGCAGTTCATTGAAGGCGTCTGAAACAGACTCCAGCTTCTCCCGCCTCGTTGCTTCCTGTTCTGCAGAAGAGGTGTTTGGAGCCATCCGCTCCAACGTATCATCCTCAGTCACTTCCTCTTTGTCCCGTCGGTTCCTGCCCCGGTAATAATCGATCACCGCATTTCGCACAATGGCAAAGAGCCACGTCCGAAACGACGACTTCCTTGAAAAACCTGCCAGGTTCCTGACCATTTTGACAAACACATCCTGCAGCAATTCCTCTGCATCTTGCCGATTCGCCACTTCCATATACAAATAGCGGTACACGTCGTTTACATGCCTTCTGTGCAGCTCTTCAAACGCCCGCTCATCGCCTTTTAGCGCATGTTGAACCAGTTCTTCATCCATGAGACCTCCCCCTTCCTGCCATTCATCACATTTGCTTCCTTCACTCCAATAGACGAGCTGCTTTCGAAAAAGAGGCGGAATTGATAAGGTCTCTTTCTCCATAGAAAAACCCGCCGGGAAACGGCGGGTTATGATTGCTTATTGATCGAGGTGCTTTTGAATTCTACATGGTTTTCAAGCTTCCGCTTCACCCGCTGCAAGGCATTATCGATGGACTTGACGTGACGGTCCAATTCTTCCGAAATCTCCTGATACGTGCTGCCTTCGAGATACAACATCAACGCCTGCCGTTCAAGGTCAGACAAAGACTCACTCATGGCCCCTTCAATACGGGTCGCTTCTTCCTGTGTGATAAACAGCTCTTCCGGGTCCGTTTCGTCGGAACCGATAATCACATCGAGGAGTGTCCGGTCCGATTCTTCATCATAGATCGGTTTATCGAGTGAGACATACGAATTCAGCGGGATATGTTTTTGCCGGGTTGCCGTCTTGATTGCCGTGATGATCTGCCGGGTGATACAGAGTTCTGCAAATGCGCGAAAGGAGGATTCCTTTCCTTGCTTGAAATCCCGGATCGCTTTATAAAGACCGATCATCCCTTCTTGCAAAATGTCCTCATGATCCCCACCAATGAGAAAATACGACCTCGACTTGGCTCTTACGAAGCTGCGGTATTTCTGGATCAGATACTCGAGGGCTTGAGAGTCCCCCTCCCTGACATACTCGACCAGCTGTTCATCTGACAGCTGATTCATGGAAAACGGCAGATCGTCCTTCACATTCTTCACGGCAATGACCACCTTTCTTCTCGCTGAAAAAGCTTCCTCATGTCGTCAGGCTCGGGCAGTCCCAATACATGGATCGTGAAAAACCAGCTGCCACAGGTTCCGGATTCGCCTCAAGGGTGCTGGCTACTGTTGTATCCCTTTTCATCTTACGTTCATTATACTAAAGGAACAGAAAAGCCGTCAATGTGTCATTATTTTCCACGCCTCATTCGTTCCAGCCGTTGCCGGATTTCTTCACTGACGGGAATACTTCCCCGAAGCTTAGCTTTGCGGGTCCGGGTGACATCCTTGGCGATGTGCTTTTCCAGCTGATCGACTTCCGTACGAAGCTCCCGGGCCGATTTCCGGTACGCGCCACTTGCAAAGATGACCCGCTGTTCCACAAAATCACTCGTTGCCACATAGATTTTCGTATCCACCCGTTTCAATTCAATCACGAGCTTTTCGATCCGTTCATCAGCGGTTTCCTTTTCTTTAGTGTAGAGAATCTCGACTGCAAAATCTTTGTAGGTTTTGCCAAGGCCCGGCACCATGTGCGCATCAAACACGATGATCACCTTGGTTCCACTGTAGGCCTGGTATTCCGCCATTTTCTCAATGAGGATATCCCGGGCTCCTTCGAGGTCGTGTTTTTGAAGTTCCCGCAGATCCGACCAGTCTCCGATGATGTTATAGCCGTCTACGAGCAGAATATTACGCATCTCTCGTTTCACCTTTTGCCTGCTGTTTTCGCATCACTTCATACATTAATAAACTTGCAGCTACCGATGCATTGAGTGACGTGACTTGTCCCAGAAGTGGAATGGCGACGAGAAAATCGCATTTCTCCTTCACCAGCCGGCTCAACCCTTTGCCTTCACTTCCGATGACCAGCGCGAGCGGGAGATCGGTCTCCATCTCGCGGTAATCCGTCCTGGCAGATGCGTCTGTGCCGATAAACCAGAGCCCTTGTTTTTTCAGGTCATCCATCGTGCGTGCCAGGTTCGTCACCCGCACGACCGGCACGTGTGAAATGGCACCGGCAGACGTTTTCGCCACCGTGGAGGTGAGGCCAACAGAACGTCGTTTCGGGATGATGACCCCATGAACACCCGACGCATCAGCCGTCCGTAAAATCGAACCGAGGTTGTGGGGGTCTTCGAGCTCATCAAGGACGAGAAAGAACGGATGCTCATGTTTTTCCTTTGCTCTGGTAAACAAATCATCCATATCCGCATACTCGTAAGCTGCAGCCTGAGCGATGACGCCTTGGTGGGCTTGTCCATCCGCCATCTGATCGAGGCGTTTTTTCGGTACGGTCAACACTTGCACTTTATGTGTTTTGCAAAGGCCCAATACCTGATTCATCTGACCTTTCTTTGCGTCTTCTGCGACCCATACTTTATGAACGGTCTGGCCGCTGCGTAACGCCTCAATCACCGGATTCTTGCCAAACAGATAATCATCATTCATGTCACTCACCGGCGTTCGCCTCCTTTCCTTCAATGAGATCCACCGCAATCTGAACCAGTTCGTCCATCCGCTCCTCACGCCCGGTGAGATACAAGAACCCGATCAATGCTTCAAAAGCCGTGCTCATATGATAGATATGCTGTGCTGTATGCTTCGGTACAGTGCCGGGCTTGGCATTTCGGCCCCGTCTGACCACGGCTGCTTCGTCTTCAGCCAAGAGCCCCCGCTCCTGCAGATGGTCCAGTATCGCTGCCTGTGCCTTGGCGGATACGTATTTTGTTGCCCGGCGGTGCAGCTGATTGGGCCGGACCTGTCCTTGCGAAATCAGGCGGTAACGGATATACACGTCAAACACCCCATCACCAAGGTACGCCAGTGCCAGCGCGTTCAGCTGTTCCGGCTCTGAGACGGTTTCGTTCAATTTCATCGGTTACGTCCCCCGCTTCCAGCGTGTGCCCTGCGGTGTATCTTCAAGGATGATGTCCTGGTCTTTCAACTGGTCACGGATTTCATCCGCCCGGGCGAAATTCCGGTCTTTTCGTGCCTGAACCCGCTCTTCAATCAGCATTTCCACATCCGCGTCCAGAAGTTCAGCGGTTTTTTTGAGCGTAACGCCCAAGACAAATGCCATGTCGTCAAACTGCTTCAAGAATGATGCAAGGACTTCTTTGGACGTGTGCTTCTCGGCGAGATAAACATTCGCCGTCTTCACCAGGTCGAACATGACCGAAACCGCACTGGCACTGTTGAAATCATCATCCATCGCAGCAATGAAGCGCTCCCCTTCTTGTTTGATGGTATGATGCCACTGCTCAAGATTCTCTCCCAGATCCGCGCTCTCCGTCAGTCTGAACGTCAGGTTCTCATAAGTCGTCTGGATCCGCTCGAGACTCGTCTTCGCACTTTCAAGCTGTTCGTCACTGAAGTTGATCGGGCTCCGGTAGTGGGCGTTGACAATGAAGAACCGCACGACATTCGGGTCAAACTGATTGATGATGTCATGAACGAGAATGAAGTTATCCAAGGATTTGGACATCTTCTCGTTATCGATATTGATATAGCCGTTATGGATCCAGTAGTTGGCCATGCGTTCTTCGTTCAGGGCCTCGGACTGGGCGATTTCATTTTCATGGTGCGGAAAGGAGAGGTCCTGACCACCGGCGTGAATATCGATGGTGTCACCGAGGTATTTCTTGACCATCGCCGAGCACTCGATATGCCAGCCGGGGCGTCCTTCTCCCCACGGGCTTTCCCAGGCAATCTCTTGTTCTTTGGCGCTTTTCCACAGTACAAAATCCAACGGGTCTTCCTTTTTATCACCGATCTGAATTCTTGCTCCTGCCTGCAGGTCATCGAGAGACTGCTGGGAGAGCTGCCCGTACTTTTCAAATTTCCGGGTGCGGAAATAGACGTCCCCGCCGGATTCATAGGCATAGCCTTTTTCCACGAGCCGCTCGATAAACGTGACGATCTCGGTCATCGTTTCGGTCACCCGGGGATGAAGGTCTGCTTTTCGGACGCCGAGGGCTTCGGTATCGTTGTAGTATGCCGCAATGAACCGCTCGGCCACCGTCATGACGTCTTCATCGAGATCATCCGCTGCCTTGATGATTTTGTCATCCACGTCGGTGAAGTTCGATACGTACATGACGTCATAGCCCCGGTATTCGAAATAACGGCGGACCATATCAAACACCACCGCCGGCCGGGCGTTGCCGATATGGATGTAGTTATATACCGTCGGGCCGCACACGTACATCTTCACCTTGCCTTTTTCGATGGGTTGAAACACTTCTTTTTTCCGTGTCAGGGTGTTATAAAGCTGAATGGTCACGGTCATTGCCTCCTTCACTTTTCAAACGGGTGATTTCCTCGCGCAGTTCAGACAGTTCTTTTTCGAGTTCATCAAATTTATCGGCAATCGGGTCGGGCATTTTATGGTGATCGAGCGAATTTCCTACGCGGACACCGTTTTTCATGACGACTTTGCCAGGAATGCCCACCACCGTCGCGTGCGGCGGGACTTCTTTGAGTACCACCGATCCTGCACCGATTCTCGAATGCTCACCGATGGTCATGGAACCGAGCACTTTCGCTCCCGTAGCAATCAGGACATGATCCTCAATTGTCGGGTGACGCTTGCCCTTCTCTTTTCCGGTACCGCCCAGGGTCACGCCCTGGAAGATCGTGACGTTATCGTGTATTTCGCAGGTCTCACCGATCACGACGCCCATGCCGTGGTCAATGAACAGGCGCTGTCCGATTTGTGCACCGGGATGAATCTCAATGCCGGTAATAAAGCGGCTTGTCTGCGAGATCAACCGGGCAAGGAAATAAAACTTCCGCTTCCAAAGGGCGTGCGCAATCCGGTGATTCCAAATGGCGTGCACCCCGGAATAGGTCATAATGACTTCGAAACGGTTTCTGGCTGCGGGATCCTGATCGAGGACGACGTCCACATCATTTCGTAATGTTTTCAGGGCTTCCTTCACAACGTTCCCCTCCTTTGTATGCAAATTCATGCTGTTTCTGATTGGTGATGTTCACGTAAACTTCATTCCTTAAACGAACTTAAACATTCCTATGAAGTACAAAAAAGCGTCTCCATGCCTGTTTGGAGGCACAGAGACGCTTGCGCGCGGTTCCACTCTGTTTAAGGCGTTCCTGACTCTGAGGATTGCCTTCACTTTTGATCAAAGGAAGTGTAACGGTTTCCGGCCGCTGCGTGTGAAAGACAGCAAAGCTGCTTTCTTACAGATGCTCCGGGGTGCATTCGGCAGTAAAACAGGAGGTGCTTTCCAGCAGCGGCACCCTCTCTGGGCCTGTTTTTGTATGCGTACTCGTCCCCATCTTGGCATGAAAGATATTGATGACTCCGTGTCTATACTATACTAACGCTTTTAACCGTTCTGTGACAACTCTTCTTCCGAGAAGGGCGATCATCTGCGGCAGATCCGGACCGTGCTGTTGTCCGGAAACAGCCACGCGGATCGGCATGAAAAGCTTTTTGCCTTTATGTCCGGTGCTTTTTTGTACGTCTTTCATCGCCTGCTTGATTTCAGCCGCTTCGAATTGTTCCAATGCATGGAGGTTCTCAAGAAATGCGTTCATGACTTCCGGCACCTGTTCTTCAGCGAGAATCGCTTTGGCGTCTTCATCATAATCGACCGTGTTCTCGAAGAACAACTCCGTCAACGGCACAATATCTGCACCGCAGTCGAGCTTCTCCTTATGCAGAACAATGAGATCATACGCCCACTGCTTCAGTTCTTCACTCAGGAATTCCGGAAGGCGTCCAGCCTTTTGCAAATGAGGCAACGAGAGCCAGACCACACGGTCATCATCTGCTTCCTTCATGTACTGGTTGTTCATCCAGGAGAGCTTCTTCGTATCGAACACCGCAGGCGCTTTGATGACGCGGTCAAGGCTGAACGCGTCGATCAGCTGATGCTTCGTAAGCAGTTCCTCTTCGCCGCCCGGGCTCCAGCCGAGGAGTGCAATGAAGTTGAGGATCGCTTCCGGCATATAGCCAAGATCGCGGTACTGTTCCACGAACTGAATGATCGATTCGTCCCGCTTACTCATCTTCTGACGATCTTCGTTCAAAATCAACGAAGCGTGAGCGAACTTCGGTGGTTCAAATCCCAGTCCTTCATAGATGAGCACTTGCCTTGGGGCATTTGAAAGATGCTCTTCCCCGCGGATGACGTGAGTGATTTCCATCGTATGGTCGTCGATGGTCACAGCGAAGTTATACGTCGGGATCCCGTCTTGCCTCACGATGACAAAGTCACCCAAACCGTCAGAATCAAAGGTCACCTTCCCGCGGACCGCGTCGTCCACAACGATTTCCTGGCCTTTTGGGACCATGAACCGGACGACTGGTTTCTTCCCTTCCGCTTCATACGCTTTCTTCTGTTCTTCGGTCAGGTTCCGGTCCCGTCCACTGTACATCGGTGTTTCTCCACGTCTGCGCTGCTCTTCGCGCTCTGCTTCGAGCTCTTCTTCCGTCATGTAACAGTGGTAGGCTTTTCCTTCTTTGAGCAACTGGTCGACGTACTGATTGTAAATGTCGAGACGATCCATGCTTTTATACGGGGCATGGGGGCCGCCAACGTCGACAGACTCGTCCCAATCGAGACCGAGCCATTTCATGCTTTCCATTAATTTCTCCGTTGCGGTATCCACATTCCTGACCTGGTCTGTGTCTTCAATCCGAACGATAAACTTTCCGCCCTGGTTTCTGGCAAATAAATAATTGAACAATGCCGATCGCGCGCCTCCGATATGGAGGTGTCCGGTGGGACTTGGTGCAAAACGCACCCGTACTTCGTTACTCACAGTAAAACACCTTCCTTATGTCCGTTTTCTAGCCTCGATGGAATCTAAGAATTCTCCACTAATAATACCACAGCCTGAGCGGCTATGCCTTCTTCTCTTCCGGTAAATCCGAGTTTTTCCGTGGTGGTTGCCTTTACATTCACCTGCGAGATGTCCGCTTCCAGAAGCGTTGCGATCCGCTCTCGCATCGATTGAATGTGCGGGGCCATCTTCGGTTGTTGGGCCATGATCGTACAGTCCAGGTTCCCGAGGGTATAGCCTTTCTCTTTCACCAGCGACCACACCTGTGTCATCAGTCTGGCCGAGTCTGCATCCTTGAACGCCGGATCCGTATCGGGGAAATGTTTGCCGATATCCCCTTCTCCGATGGCGCCGAGGCAGGCGTCGGAAATCGTATGTAACAGAACGTCCGCATCCGAATGCCCATCGAGACCTTTGTCGTGAGGGATCATGATCCCGCCGATGATCAGTGGCCGGTCTTTTTTCAATTGGTGTACATCAAAACCTTGTCCGATTCTCATCATCATTCTCCTTTTCGCCGGGCCCTTAGAATCGCTTCTGCTAAAATCAGGTCCTCGGGTGTTGTCACTTTGATATTGGTGTAACTTCCCGTCACGACTTTCACGGGGTACCCCGTATATTCAAAAACACTGGCATCATCCGTTGCCGGAAATCCGTCACGCTCTGCCATGAAATGGGCCTTCAGGATGTCCTGGAGCAGGAATCCCTGGGGCGTCTGAATGGACCAGAGTTCGTCGCGCGTTAGTGTTTCCGTGACTTTTCCGTCTTTGGTCCGCTTAATCGTATCTTTCACAGGGACACCTGCCACAACACCAATGCCCGGTTCTACAGCCCGGACGATGCTGTGAATACAGTCTCTTTCGATAAAGGGCCTTGCCCCGTCATGAATCAGGACCACCGGATTACCGGAGAGGCATTTCAGGCCTAGGTAGACACTGTCCTGCCGCTCTTTGCCTCCGGCAGTCACGTGTTCCACTTTTGTAATGCCTGCATTTTGAATCAGTGAGCGCACCGTGTCCATTTCATCGGGATTGACGGAAATGACAATACCGGAGCAGGACGAATCCTCCTGATACACACGTAAGGTATGCACCAGGAGGGGCTCCTGTTCAATCATAATGAACTGCTTATTTTTCCCTGCTTTCATGCGGGAACCTTGTCCTGCTGCAGGGATGACTGCTTTGTAACTGGTCATATGATCCTGTCCTCTTTGAGTGGTTTGAAGGGTACTATTGCGCTTTTTCCATGGATTTCGGTTTCGCGAAGATCATCCGCCCTGCGGATGTCTGCAGGACGCTCGTGACGATGACATCGATGGATTTGCCGATCGCATTGCGACCGCCTTCCACGACGATCATCGTGCCGTCCTCAAGATAGCCGATCCCCTGATTTTGTTCCTTGCCGTCTTTTATGATCTGGATGGTCATTTCTTCGCCCGGAAGGACCACCGGTTTGACGGCGTTGGCCAGGTCGTTGATGTTGAGTACCTCGACGCCCTGCAGATCACAGACTTTATTCAGATTGAAATCATTGGTCACCACGAGGCCATCCATGACTTTCGCCAATTTCACCAGTTTGGAATCCACCTCCTGGATTTCCTCGAAATCTCCTTCATAGATCTCGACTTCCACTGGAATATCCTGCTGGATCCGCTTGAGGATATCCAAACCCCGGCGCCCGCGGTTTCGTTTTAACGTGTCCGATGAATCTGCGATATGCTGCAATTCTTCCAAAACAAACCCCGGTATCACCAGCTTGCCCTCGAGAAAGCCGGTTTGACAGATGTCTGCAATGCGTCCGTCAATAATGACGCTCGTATCGAGCAGCTTCGGTTTCAGTGAATAGCCGTCCGTGATGGCCGCTGCATTTTTTTCTTCTGAGGATGGGCGAAAGAGCCCGACGATTTCATCTTTTTTCTTATAGCCGACCTGGAAACCGAGATACCCGAGGAGCAGTGTCAGTATGATCGGCACGATGGCACTGATGATTGCAATTTCAATATTATTCACAGCTACTGTAATCAAAAACGCCAGCAGAAGACCCACACCAAGGCCCACTGTACCGAAAATGAGATCGGCAATCGGAAAATTCATGAGTCGATCTTCAAGCAGCTGAATGAACCGGACGATTGGATCGACAGACCATAAAAATAAGAAATAAAATATAATTGCACCTGCTACTGCGCCTGTATATCCATTCACCAGCCAGCCTGGAAGGTCATTCAGTCCGATAAATTCCGTTGCCTGATGGGTCATATCCGCAATAAAAAGATAGCCGATAATCCCGCCGGTAAATGCCAGTACCAGCTGTACGATTTTTTTCATCATCTTTTGTCACCTCCTTCTTCTCAGTATATACGTTACATGTGTCGCTGAAGTTCCCTTGTGAGCATTTCACACAGAATTTTATAGATGTGCCGGTTTCTTTCACTTTACGCCCATGAATTTCATGTGTCAATTTGCCGGATCAACCGGAAAAAACAGAATCCGGTGTTAAATGTGCCGATCAATGATCAGCTGTTCCTGAATCCGGCTCAGTCCGTCCTGAATCTTATTGGCCCGTGCTTCACCGATCCCTTCCACATCGTCAAGTTCGGAGATGCTGGCCCGGATCATTTCCGAAAGCCCTCCGAAAGATGCAACCATGTTGTGAACCACTCGTGGTGGAATCCGCGGGATTTTCCGCAGGATCCGGTAACCGCGTGGCGACACAGGAAAGTCGGAGAGGTTCACGATCCGGCCGTAGCCAAAGAGGCGAACGATAATCTGGTCATCAAGGAGTTCGTCACTGGAAAGACGCTTCAGTTTATGCAGCACCTCTTGCGGATCGGTATCGCTGTTCTTCTGATAATCGCGAATGAGATCCAGGGCATCCTGTTCAATGTTCAGGACCAGTTCTTCAAGTTGCATGGAAATCAGGCGCCCTTCGTCGCCGAGTTCAATCACATAGTTCATCAGCTCATTTTTAATTCTCAGTACCATCTCCACCCGGTGCATGACCTGGGAAACATCTTGAAACGTCACCAGCTCTTCGAATTCAAGAGCCCCGAGGTTCGTGATGCTCTGATCGAGGACCGCTTTGTATTTTTCCAAAGTCTGAATGGCCTGATTCGCCTTTGTGAGGATTACACCGATGTCTTTCAGCGAATAGCGATACTGACCCTGATATAAAGTGATGACATTTCGGCGCTGGGAAATGGAAATCACCAGACTGCCGGCCTGTTTCGCTACCCGCTGCGCGGTACGGTGCCGGATACCGGTTTCCGTGGATTCAATCAGATTTTCAGGGACCAGTTGCGTATTGGCATAAAGAATCCGCGTGGCATCTTCATTCAGGATGATGGCGCCGTCCATTTTTGCCAATTCATACAGGTATGCCGGTGAGAAAGGGGTATTGATATAGAAGCCACCGTTGACGATCTTCTGCATCTCTTCGTTAAAACCGACGACGATCAGGCCACCGGTCTTCGCCCGGAGAACATTTTCGACCCCTTCCCGAAGCGGCGTACCTGGCGCCACAAAGGTTAATATCCGCCTGGTGAGTGATTCATCAGAGCTCAAATTTAGGTGCTCCACTGGCTCGTCCTCCTAATGATTCATCTATCGCTTCTGAAATGTTCTGGACACCTTTGACCTCGATGCCGTCAGGAAACGTCCAGCCGCCGATATTTTTGCCTGGTATAATCGCCCGTTCAAAACCGAGCTTAGCTGCTTCCTGTACCCTTTGTTCAATGCGGGACACGCGGCGAATCTCCCCGGTCAGGCCCACTTCACCGATGATGACATCTCCCGGTTTCGTCGCCGTATCCCGAAAGCTGGATACGATGGAAATCGCAATGGAAAGGTCAATGGAGGGCTCATCGAGCCGGACGCCCCCTGCCACTTTAACATACGCATCATGATTTTGAAGGAGTATGCCCGCCCGTTTCTCGAGCACAGCCATGATCAGGGAAATCCGGTTATGATCGACGCCTGTTGCCATTCTCCGCGGGTTTCCGAAGCTCGTTGGCGCAATCAGTGACTGGATCTCAACCAGGACCGGGCGGGTACCTTCCATCGACGCCACCACTGCTGAACCGGAAGCGCCGGATGAGCGTTCTTCAAGAAAGATCTCTGACGGGTTGAGTACTTCAACTAGACCCGTCTCTTTCATCTCGAAGATCCCGATCTCGTTTGTTGAACCGAAACGGTTCTTAACGGCCCGGAGAATCCGGTAGGCATGGTGTCGTTCTCCTTCAAAGTAAAGAACACAGTCAACCATATGTTCAAGAATACGGGGACCGGCAATCGAGCCCTGCTTGGTCACGTGACCGACGAGAAAAATCGCAATCCCCTTTGTTTTCGCAATGCGCATAAAGACCGATGTACATTCCCGGACCTGTGATACGCTGCCCGGCGCGCTGGTGATGTGATCCAGGTAAACCGTCTGGATGGAATCAATGATCACAAGATCCGGCTGCACGTGTTCAATGGCCTGTTCGATATGCTCCACATCGGTTTCCGCATGGACAAACAAATGATCATTGCCAACATCGAGGCGATTGGCTCTCAGTTTCGTCTGCTTCAGTGATTCTTCCCCGGAGATATAGAGGACCGTTTTTCGATTTTCAGATAAGGTTGCCGATACTTGTAACAACAGTGTTGATTTTCCAATACCCGGATCCCCCCCCACTAAAACAATGGATCCCGGGACAATGCCGCCGCCGAGAACCCGGTTCAGTTCATTGATGTAGGTCGATACCCGGTTTTCTTCGTTTTGCTGGATGTCCATAATCGACTGCGGTTTCTGCCGGACGCCGCCACCGGCGGGAACAAAGCTGCGTTTTTCATGGGCTGATGACGCGTCTTTTTCCACTTCCTCCACCATTGTGTTGAATTCCTGACATCCAGGACACTTTCCCATCCATTTTGCTGATTCATATCCACATTCCTGACAGGTAAACTTCGTTTTTTTCTTGGCCATATGTCCCTCCAGCTGCGATTCACTAAGATTTCTGATATCAGTTCAAAATGGAGAGGGCCATCAGGCCGCTCTCCACTGACAATTGCCTTATGTGCGCTCTTTTTGACGGACGACATATTCGCCATCGTCCACATCCAGTAACACGGACTGCCCTTTCGAAATCGTTCCTTTGAGGAGCTCTTCCGAAAGGCGGTCTTCCACCTGTTTTTGCAGCGCACGACGAAGCGGGCGTGCCCCGTATTCAGGATCAAATCCTTCATCGGCAATTTTCTCCATCGCTGTTTCAGACAGTTCGAATTCAATTTCCTGCTCTTTAAGCCGCTTTTGAAGCTGTCCTGCCATGAGTGAGACAATTTTCGCAATGTGCGACTTTTCGAGGGAATGGAAAACGATCGTTTCGTCGATCCGGTTCAAGAACTCCGGACGGAAACTCTTCTTCAATTCTTCGAGCACCTTGGATTTCATATCTTTATAGCGTGCTTCCTCGAGATTCGCCGTGAAACCAAGGCTCTTCTCCTGTTTCAACGCCTGGGCACCGACGTTTGACGTCATGATGATTGCCGTGTTCCGGAAATCTACCCGGCGTCCTTTGGAATCCGTAAGGAACCCGTCCTCAAGGACTTGCAGGAGAATATTGAACACTTCCGGGTGTGCTTTCTCAATTTCGTCGAGCAGGATGACTGAATACGGCTTCCGACGGACTTTTTCCGTCAACTGTCCGCCTTCGTCATGACCGACATACCCCGGAGGTGAGCCGACCAGCCGGCTGGTGTTGTGTTTTTCCATATATTCGGACATGTCAATGCGTATGATCGCATCTTCATCCCCAAAGAGCGCTTCTGCAACTGCTCTTGCGAGTTCTGTTTTTCCGACGCCCGTTGGGCCAAGAAAGATAAAGGAACCGATCGGCCGCTTCGGATCTTTCAATCCGGCACGGGCACGGCGGACGGCTTTGGATACTGCCGTCACGGCTTCGTCCTGACCGATCACACGGTTGTGAAGGATTTCCTCCATCTTCAGGAGGCGGTCGGTTTCTTCTTCAGCGAGTTTACTGACCGGGACACCTGTCCAAGTTGATACGACCTGCGCGATATCTTCCATCGTGACTTCCGAATCTTCCTGGCCTTGCTTTTGCTTCCACTCATCTTTCATTTGATCGAGTTCTTCTTTGAGTTTTTGCTCATCATCTCTGAGCGACGCCGCTTTCTCAAATTCCTGACTCTGCACAGAAGCGTCCTTTTCTTTCCGGAGTTCATCAAGCTCCTGCTCTTTCTCTTTCAGGTTCGGCGGAGCCGTATACGTGCTCAGCCTCACCTTGGATCCTGCCTCATCGATGAGGTCAATGGCCTTGTCCGGCAGGAACCGGTCGGAAATGTAGCGGTCCGAAAGCTCTGCTGCTGCTTTGATCGCTTCGTCCGTAATCGTGACCCGGTGATGGGCTTCGTAGCGGTCACGAAGGCCGGCAAGTATCTGTATGGACTCTTCCACTGTCGGCTCGTCCACCTGAATCGGCTGGAAGCGGCGTTCAAGCGCTGCATCCTTTTCAATGTACTTGCGGTACTCGTCCATCGTCGTTGCACCGATGCACTGCAGTTCACCTCTGGCAAGGGAAGGTTTCAGGATATTCGATGCGTCAATGGCACCTTCTGCTCCGCCTGCGCCAATGAGGGTATGAAGTTCATCTATGAACAAGATGACGTTTCCGGCATTGCGGATTTCATCCATCACTTTCTTCAGGCGATCTTCAAATTCCCCGCGATATTTCGTTCCGGCAACGACGGTTCCCATATCGAGGGTCATGACACGCTTATTCCGGAGAATCTCCGGTACGACGTTATCCACGATCTGCTGGGCGAGTCCTTCGGAGATCGCGGTCTTCCCGACACCTGGCTCACCGATCAGAACAGGATTATTTTTTGTACGGCGGCTGAGGATCTGGATCACCCGTTCTATTTCTTTGGAACGGCCAATCACCGGGTCAACCTGGCCTTCTTTGGCAATGGCCGTCAAATCACGGGCCAGGCTGTCAAGTGTTGGCGTAGAAGCCCCTGCCTGTCCGCCTTGACCTGCCATATTGCCATTTTGACCGTTTCCATTATCGGAATTACCCAGAAGCTGAAGCACCTGCTGGCGGGCTTTGTTGAGACTGACACCCAGGTTATTCAGGACTCTGGCTGCAACCCCTTCGCCTTCACGGATCAGTCCGAGGAGGATGTGTTCTGTTCCCACATAGGAATGACCAAGCTTACGGGCTTCATCCATGGAAAGTTCGATCACTTTTTTCGCACGGGGTGTATAATGCACCTGTCCTGCAGGTGATTCACCGACGCCGATGAGTTTTTCTACTTCCTTCTGGATTTTGTCCGTGCCAAGGCCGAGACCTTTGAGCGCTTTCGCCGCGATGCCTTCGCCTTCACGGATTAAGCCGAGAAGAATATGTTCCGTTCCGATATTGTTATGACCTAACCGGCTTGCTTCTTCCTGTGCCAGTGAAAGTACTTTCTGTGCGCGTTCTGTAAATCTGCCAAACATCATGATTGGCCACCTCCATTAGTTTGATTATTGCTTTTTTCCAGCTGAAGCCGCTCCCGGATAAACGAAGCCCGTTTGGTGTTCCGTTCTTCCGTATTCAGCTCCTGTTCTGCATAGTGCTGCAGGAATCCCGGCTGGGTCAACACCATCAGTTCGTTCAGAATATTACCTTGTATATGACTAATCATACCTAAATCAATGCCAAGACGCACGTCTGAGAGTCGCTGCATCGCTTCACCGGTTTCCATCCGCCTGCTGTAGGCAAGTGTTCCAAGTGATCGGTATATCCGGTCCTCTAAATAGAGATTGGACTGCTCGTGAAGCGTCTTTCTGGCGGCACGTTCGTGTTGAATCAGCTGTTTGACGACATCTTTGAGGTCATCGACAATCTCCTGTTCGGATTTCCCCAGGGTCGTCTGATTGGATACCTGAAACAGATTACCAAGGGCTTCACTGCCTTCACCGTATATCCCTCTGACCACCAGCCCCAGCTGATTGATCGCAGGAATGATCCGGTTCAGCTGTTTCGTCAGCACCAGTGCAGGTAAATGCATCA
Organism: Salisediminibacterium beveridgei; assembly: GCF_001721685.1. Taxonomy (GTDB): domain Bacteria; phylum Bacillota; class Bacilli; order Bacillales; family Salisediminibacteriaceae; genus Salisediminibacterium; species Salisediminibacterium beveridgei. Next base: position 3,480,839 of record NZ_CP012502.1, read on the forward strand.
TCACCGAGGATCGAAGTCCGGTGCCTACGTTGGTGGGACAGCTGGTCAGATAGCCTCGCCCTTCGTGGAAAGCAAAATCAACTTTGTCTTCCATCCAGTCATCCATGGCGTCGGCATATTTTAGGCATTCATCCAGTTGAAATCCTGACATCAAGCACTGGATCCGGTAATGGTCCTCTTCGTTGATCATGACACTGAGTGATTCATCTTCACTGAGAAGCACTGCACTGTGTTCTTCCTCACTCGCGAGATGCGGACTGATCAGGTGCTTTTCCACAAGCATCCGCCTGTCATTTGATCCGCTGTCTGCCATTTTCAACAGCTCAAGCTGACCAAAACGGCGGTGACTTCTTTTGGCAAAGTGCATCTCTGCGTGATGGATGACCGTATTCAATGCTTCTTCGTCTGCCTTCATGGGGAACGGGATTCCCCGTTCATTTCTTGCAAGCCGAACCCGTGAACTGATCACAATATCGGATTCCGGCCCTTCGTTTTTCATCCATGGACTGACGGCTTCCTGAATAAAGGATTGAAGTGACATATTACTCTTCCTCCTTTTCAGGACGGTGATCGATCGTTTCCTGCAGTGCACGGATCCTGTCGCGGACCCGCGCAGCTTCTTCAAAGTCTTCGTCGTCGATCAAGTGCTGCATCGAATCACGAAGCTCCTCGATTTCTTTGTAGACATGCAGGTCCTTCCCTTGCCGTTTCGGAATCTTCCCATGGTGAGTCTGATTCCCGGCATGGATTCTGGCAAGCACCGGATCGAGTTTGTCGTTGAATGTATCATAGCAGTCCGCACAACCGAAGCGTCCGCCTTTTGCAAATTGCCTGTACGTCATGCCGCAAGTGGAGCACTCTAATTCCGGCTTCTGTATCTGTTCGGCTGAGGCATTCTCGGATGCAGGGGTAAATGCACCTTCCTGGTCCATCAGACCACTGAGCAGCTGATGGATGGAAAAACTGTTTGAGCCCGGCATAAAATCGCCTTTGTCTTTGGCACAGGTTTCACACAAATGCATTTCCGTTTTTTCGCCATTGATTATTTTAGTGAAATGTAACGTAGCAGGATGGTGTTCACATTCCTGGCAGAGCATGACCTGTCTCCTTTCTGATCATGAGTCGTTTAATTCTTTGTATTTCAGCGTTTTCAGCATCGCTATTAACAGTTGGGCTCTGATTTGATCACGGTAAGGGAGTCGGACTGACAGCACTTCACGGTCCATGACGCTCTCCATGAGATTGGCTTCCCGCTTCGTAATCGCCTCTTCCTCAACGAGGCGGCTGATGAGATGCATGGCTGCAGTTTGCGGAATGTCACTTCCAGTCAGCTCAATCAATTGATCATATAACTGCAGATGACTATCGGCTCTTACCCGAATAATCCGGATATAGCCACCGCCACCGCGTTTACTTTCAACCATATATCCCTTTTCCACAGTGAAGCGGGTTCTAATCACGTAATTGATCTGTGAGGGGACACAGTCGAACTGTTCTGCAAGTTCACTTCGCTTTACTTCAATCAGTTCCTGGCCGTTCTTTTCAATGACTTTCTTTAAGTAACCCTCAATGACATCGGAAATGTTCCGCAATAACGTTCCCTCCTCCCGCGACGCAACTTGACTTTGACTATATTTGACTAATTCAATGATAGCGCAAAATTTTCTGATAAACAAGTATTTTGCGTCTGCTTCAGAATTTCACCGTCACCGTGTGAATCAAATCACTCTGTTGTATTTTCTCCATCGCTTCATGTAGGTCACTCAATTGTTTGTATTCCACAATCAGCTGGTATTCAATCATCATTTTTTCCTGATACGCTCTTTGTTTTTCCGATGTAAACTGTTTGACGGCGACATGTTTTTCATCAAACACCTCAATGATCTCTCTAAGGCTATTCCCTGACGGATCCGCAACAATCATCACCCGCTCTTGTTGTTCATCACCGGAGATTCTGAAATTTACTTTTGCAAGAATAAACAAACTGACGATGACTATGGACGTCGCGATTAATGCAGGACCATAAAGACCCGCACCAACGGTCAGACCGATGCCGGCTACTACCCAAATTGAAGCTGCAGTCGTCAATCCTTTTACAGATGAACCTTGAACAAGAATCGTACCGGCTCCGAGAAATCCGATTCCTGAAACGACATAGGCCGCAAGACGAGAGGGGTCGAAATTGACGTTCCCTTCATTGGCTGCAATGTAATCCTGAAAACCGTAAAATGCCAGAAGCATCATCAGACATGACCCCACACTGACGAGCAAGTGTGTGCGAAAGCCGGCAGGGTGGTGGTTATATTCCCGTTCAAGGCCTACCAGCCCACCCAGCAGTGCCGCCATTACCAGACGGATGATCATGATTTCAATATCCTCGGAAAAAATCAATGTCCAGTCCATCAACTTCACCTCTTTTTCTTCTCTTCTTTTATTGTACGCTTTTTAACTGCAGATCTGCAAAAAGTTCTTTTATCTGAAAGAGTATCTTTTGCCATGTACCTGCTATACTGTAGGGTATAGATCGCGTTTATGGACTCTTGATATTAAAAAGAAAGGTGCTGACTGATTTGCTTTCATTTCTGTTCGTTCTCATGATTTTCTGGCTGATTTTATTTTCTTTACTGCGTGCGGTATCTTTTGTGACGAAACGTGCCTGGAAGAAAGATCTCTTGCTCGGTTTTTTTCAAGCGGTTTTACTGACGGCATTTTGGTATATACTCGTATAATCGTAAACCGGAGCCGCCATTCATTTTACTGGGCGGCTCTTTTTCGACTTAATTGACAAAAATGTCTGTTATATTTATAGTGAAGTAAGCAGTGATAATGATTATCACTATCATATAGAGAGGGGGATCAACAATGAAAGAGGTTGCGCTTGTATACGCCACAATGAGTGGAAACACCGAATTCGCTGCAGATTTCATTGAAGAAGGCTTACTCAAAAAAGGAGTTTCTGTGAAAAAAACCGATGTCTTGGATGCGGATTCTGATGATATATTAAGCTACGAAAATATCGCTATCGGCGTTTATACATGGGGTGATGGTGATGTCCCTGACGATGCCTTGGATTTTTATGAGGATATGGAGGAAACCGATCTCAGTGGGAAACAATTTTTACTGTTTGGAACCGGCGATACGGCTTATGCTGATTTTTGCGGGGCTGTGGACCGGTTTGAAGAAATGATCAATGAACAAGGCGGTACAGTGGTTATCGCTCCTTTGAAAATAGAGGAAAGTCCTGAAGGACAGGAAATCACGGATACCGTGAACCATGGAGCAGCGTTCGGGGACAAGATCTCGTAGCGCGTTTGAGTTTGATTCAGACGATTGACAGAAACAGGTGCAAAACACGGTTCACAAATAACCCTCACCTAAGAACATAAGGTGAGGGTTATTTGTGCTTTCTTGTCCTTTATACCTGAGAGAAAACACAAAAAAACCATTCTCCGGTTAAGGAAAATGGTTCTTTGTTGGCCTGGCGACGTCCTACTTTCACAGGGGGACAGCCCCCAACTATCATCGGCGCTGAAGAGCTTAACTTCCGTGTTCGGCATGGGAACGGGTGTGACCTCTTCGCTGTCGCCACCAGACTATGAAACTGAGTGTAACCACTCAAAACTGAATAACGCGTATGACGGGGATCATGAATCCGTGTCTTTCCTTCGTACATTAACTTACTTCGCTTAACGTTGGTTAAGCCCTCGATCGATTAGTATCACTCAGCTCCGCATATCGCTATGCTTCCACACGTGACCTATCTACCTCATCGTCTCTGAGGGATCTTACTCACCGAAGTGATGGGAAATCTCATCTTGAGGGGGGCTTCATGCTTAGATGCTTTCAGCACTTATCCCGTCCACACGTAGCTACCCAGCGATGCTCCTGGCGGAACAACTGGTACACCAGCGGTGTGTCCATCCCGGTCCTCTCGTACTAAGGACAGCTCCTCTCAAATTTCCTGCGCCCGCGACGGATAGGGACCGAACTGTCTCACGACGTTCTGAACCCAGCTCGCGTGCCGCTTTAATGGGCGAACAGCCCAACCCTTGGGACCTACTTCAGCCCCAGGATGCGACGAGCCGACATCGAGGTGCCAAACCTCCCCGTCGATGTGGACTCTTGGGAGAGATTAGCCTGTTATCCCCAGGGTAGCTTTTATCCGTTGAGCGACGGCCCTTCCATACGGTGCCGCCGGATCACTAAGCCCGACTTTCGTCCCTGCTCGACCTGTATGTCTCGCAGTCAAGCTCCCTTATGCCTTTGCACTCTGCGAATGATTTCCAACCATTCTGAGGGAACCTTTGGGCGCCTCCGTTACTCTTTAGGAGGCGACCGCCCCAGTCAAACTGCCTACCAGACACTGTCCCTGAACCGGATCACGGTTCGAGGTTAGAATTTCAGTACAGCAAGGGTAGTATCCCACCATTGCCTCCACCGAAGCTGGCGCTCCGGTTTCCAAGGCTCCTACCTATCCTGTACAAGCTGTACCAAAATCCAATATCAAGCTGCAGTAAAGCTCCATGGGGTCTTTCCGTCCTGTCGCGGGTAACCTGCATCTTCACAGGTAATATAATTTCACCGGGTCTCTCGTTGAGACAGTGCCCAAATCGTTGCACCTTTCGTGCGGGTCGGAACTTACCCGACAAGGAATTTCGCTACCTTAGGACCGTTATAGTTACGGCCGCCGTTTACTGGGGCTTCAATTCAGAGCTTCTCCAAAAGGATAACCCCTCCTCTTAACCTTCCAGCACCGGGCAGGTGTCAGCCCCTATACTTCGCCTTGCGGCTTCGCAGAGACCTGTGTTTTTGATAAACAGTCGTTTGGGCCTATTCACTGCGGCTCCCCCAGGCTGTTCACCCTGGGGAGCACTCCTTCTCCCGAAGTTACGGAGTCATTTTGCCGAGTTCCTTAACGAGAGTTCTCCCGCGCGTCTTAGAATTCTCATCCCGCCTACCTGTGTCGGTTTGCGGTACGGGCACCTGTTTCCTCGCTAGAGGCTTTTCTTGGCAGTGTAGAATCAGGAACTTCGCTACTTAATTCACTCGCGATCACAGCTCAACCTTACGGTTACGGGATTTGCCTCATAACCAGCCTCACTGCTTCGACGCACACGTCCAGCGGTGCGCTTACCCTATCTTCCTGCGTCCCCCCATTGCTCAAATGGAAACGTGGTGGTACAGGAATATCAACCTGTTTGCCATCGCCTACGCTTTTCAGCCTCGGCTTAGGACCCGACTAACCCTGAGCGGACGAGCCTTCCTCAGGAAACCTTAGGCTTTCGACGGAGGGGATTCTCACCCCTCTTTTCGCTACTCATACCGGCATTCTCACTTCTAAGCGCTCCACATGTCCTTGCGGTCATGCTTCTACGCCCTTAGAACGCTCCCCTACCCCGAACACCCGAAGGTGTTCAGCCATAGCTTCGGTGATACGTTTAGCCCCGGTACATTTTCGGCGCAGAGTCACTCGACCAGTGAGCTATTACGCACTCTTTCAATGATGGCTGCTTCTAAGCCAACATCCTGGTTGTCTAAGCAACTCCACATCCTTTTCCACTTAACGTATACTTGGGGACCTTAGCTGATGGTCTGGGCTGTTTCCCTCTTGACTACGGATCTTAGCACTCGCAGTCTGACTCCCGAGGATAAGTATTTGGCATTCGGAGTTTGACTGAATTCGGTAATCCTGTAGGGACCCCTAGTCCAATCAGTGCTCTACCTCCAATACTCTTCCCTCGAGGCTAGCCCTAAAGCTATTTCGGGGAGAACCAGCTATCTCCAGGTTCGATTGGCATTTCACCCCTACCCACACCTCATCCCCGCACTTTTCAACGTGCGTGGGTTCGGGCCTCCATTCAGTGTTACCTGAACTTCACCCTGGACATGGGTAGATCACCTGGTTTCGGGTCTGCAACCACGTACTTATTCGCCCTGTTCAGACTCGCTTTCGCTGCGGCTCCGCCTCTTCAGCTTAACCTTGCACGTAATCACAACTCGCCGGTTCATTCTACAAAAGGCACGCTGTCACCCATTAACGGGCTCCAACTACTTGTAGGCACACGGTTTCAAGATCTGTTTCACTCCCCTTCCGGGGTGCTTTTCACCTTTCCCTCACGGTACTGGTTCACTATCGGTCACTAGGAAGTATTTAGCCTTGGGAGATGGTCCTCCCGGATTCCGACGGGGTTTCACGTGACCCGCCGTACTCAGGATCCACTCCGGAGGAGGGAACGTTTCGGCTACAGGGCTTTTACCTTGTCCCGCGGACCTTTCCAGGTCGCTTCACCTACGCTCTCTCTTTGTAACTCCAATGGAGTGTCCTACAACCCCGAAAGGCAAGCCTTTCGGTTTGGGCTGTTTCCGTTTCGCTCGCCGCTACTCAGGAAATCGCTTTTGCTTTCTCTTCCTCCGGGTACTAAGATGTTTCAGTTCCCCGGGTCTGCCTGCCATTACCCTATGGATTCAGGTATGGCTCCCATCCCATTACGGATGGTGGGTTCCCCCATTCGGAAATCTCCGGATCAACGCTTACTTACAGCTCCCCGAAGCATATCGGTGTTCGTCCCGTCCTTCATCGGCTCCTAGTGCCAAGGTATCCACCGTGCGCCCTTTCTTGCTTAACCATTTCCTGTGTTCCCACAGGCTTTCTTTGGCGTCGTTTTAACCTTAACGTTTGAATTCAAGACACTCGGTTCCTCTCTATTTGAATAGGATTCATAATAGATGATTCACCGGTGATTCATGATGTTTCGTCATTTCGTTATTCAGTTTTCAAAGGTCACTGAAGAGGATTAACCCTTCAAAACTAAACAAAAACCAGAGGCAAAAGTAAAAAGGTTGAGCTTATCTGAAAACCGGAGGTTTCCAGCAAGTCTCCTTAGAAAGGAGGTGATCCATCCGCACCTTCCGGTACGGATACCTTGTTACGACTTCACCCCAATCATCTGTCCCACCTTCGGCGGCTGGCTCCCTAAGGTTACCTCACCGACTTCGGGTGTTACAAACTCTCGTGGTGTGACGGGCGGTGTGTACAAGGCCCGGGAACGTATTCACCGCGGCATGCTGATCCGCGATTACTAGCAATTCCGGCTTCATGCAGGCGAGTTGCAGCCTGCAATCCGAACTGAGAATGGCTTTATGGGATTGGCTCCACCTCGCGGCTTCGCGACCCATTGTACCATCCATTGTAGCACGTGTGTAGCCCAGGTCATAAGGGGCATGATGATTTGACGTCATCCCCACCTTCCTCCGGTTTATCACCGGCAGTCACCTTAGAGTGCCCAACTGAATGCTGGCAACTAAGATCAGGGGTTGCGCTCGTTGCGGGACTTAACCCAACATCTCACGACACGAGCTGACGACAACCATGCACCACCTGTCACTCTGTCCCCCGAAGGGGAAAACCCAGTCTCCTGGATGTTCAGAGGATGTCAAGACCTGGTAAGGTTCTTCGCGTTGCTTCGAATTAAACCACATGCTCCACTGCTTGTGCGGGCCCCCGTCAATTCCTTTGAGTTTCAGCCTTGCGGCCGTACTCCCCAGGCGGAGTGCTTAATGTGTTAACTTCGGCACTAAGGGTATCGAAACCCCTAACACCTAGCACTCATCGTTTACGGCGTGGACTACCAGGGTATCTAATCCTGTTTGCTCCCCACGCTTTCGCGCCTCAGCGTCAGTTGTAAGCCAGAAAGTCGCCTTCGCCACTGGTGTTCCTCCACATATCTACGCATTTCACCGCTACACGTGGAATTCCACTTTCCTCTCTTACACTCAAGTCCCCCAGTTTCCAATGACCCTCCACGGTTGAGCCGTGGGCTTTCACATCAGACTTAAGAGACCGCCTGCGCGCGCTTTACGCCCAATAATTCCGGACAACGCTTGCCCCCTACGTATTACCGCGGCTGCTGGCACGTAGTTAGCCGGGGCTTTCTCGTGAGGTACCGTCAAGGTGCCGCCTTATTCAAACGGCACTTGTTCTTCCCTCATAACAGAACTTTACGATCCGAGAACCTTCATCGTTCACGCGGCATTGCACCGTCAGGCTTTCGCCCATTGCGGATGATTCCCTACTGCTGCCTCCCGTAGGAGTCTGGGCCGTGTCTCAGTCCCAGTGTGGCCGATCACCCTCTCAGGTCGGCTACGCATCGTCGCCTTGGTGAGCCCTTACCTCACCAACCAGCTAATGCGCCGCGGGCCCATCCTGCAGTGAGAGGACGAATCCCCTCTTTTACGTAGGTACCATGCGATACTTACGGTCATCCGGTATTAGCCTCGTTTTCACGAGGTTGTCCCGGTCTGCAGGGCAGGTTGCCCACGTGTTACTCACCCGTCCGCCGCTCATTCCACTGACGTCCACCCGAAGGCTTCTGTTAGCTTCCTGCGCTCGACTTGCATGTATTAGGCATGCCGCCAGCGTTCGTCCTGAGCCAGGATCAAACTCTCCGATAAAGTGTGGCGTCCAATGCCTCAGGCATTTTCTTCCGCGTTCATCTGAAGTTTGATGCGCTAGCATCATACCAATGTTGATGACACATTGGATTTCATTGACGGGATATCTTATTCATATATCCCACTTCTTTTGCTTGGTTTTTTGTTTAGTTTTCAAAGGTCAAAAATCTTGTTGGTGGAGCCTAGCGGGATCGAACCGCTGACCTCCTGCGTGCAAGGCAGGCGCTCTCCCAGCTGAGCTAAGGCCCCGGGATCATAAAAACATACTGAATATCATTGTAAAAATGGTCGGGAAGACAGGATTCGAACCTGCGACCCCTTGGTCCCAAACCAAGTGCTCTACCAAGCTGAGCTACTTCCCGAAATATGGCGCGCCCTGAGGGATTCGAACCCCCGACCTTTTGATTCGTAGTCAAACACTCTATCCAGCTGAGCTAAGGGCGCATGTAAATACATTTGGTACCGAGGGCCGGACTCGAACCGGCACGGTCTTTGAGGACCGCAGGATTTTAAGTCCTGTGTGTCTACCAATTCCACCACCCCGGCGCACAAAAGACAAATAGTATGTAATGGAGCGGGAAACGGGATTCGAACCCGCGACCCCCACCTTGGCAAGGTGGTGCTCTACCACTGAGCTATTCCCGCTCATAAATAAATAAACATTGGTGCGGGTGAGAGGACTCGAACCTCCACGTCCGTTAAGACACTAGAGCCTGATTCTAGCGCGTCTGCCAATTCCGCCACACCCGCAATATAACATTAAAAAATGGTGAGCCATGAAGGATTCGAACCTTCGACCCTCTGATTAAAAGTCAGATGCTCTACCAACTGAGCTAATGGCTCTTAACATGGTGCTGGCCAGAGGACTTGAACCCCCAACCTACTGATTACAAGTCAGTTGCTCTACCAATTGAGCTAGGCCAGCAAAATAATGGTGGAGGATGACGGGCTCGAACCGCCGACCCCCTGCTTGTAAGGCAGATGCTCTCCCAACTGAGCTAATCCTCCAATATAATGCCTGGCGGCGTCCTACTTTCACAGGGGGACAGCCCCCAACTATCATCGGCGCTGAAGAGCTTAACTTCCGTGTTCGGCATGGGAACGGGTGTGACCTCTTCGCTGTCGCCACCAGACTATGAAACTGAGTGTGACCACTCAAAACTGAATAACGCCTATGACGGGGATCATGAATCCGTGTCTTTCCTTCGTACATTAACTTACTTCGCTTAACGTTGGTTAAGCCCTCGATCGATTAGTATCACTCAGCTCCGCATATCGCTATGCTTCCACACGTGACCTATCTACCTCATCGTCTCTGAGGGATCTTACTCACCGAAGTGATGGGAAATCTCATCTTGAGGGGGGCTTCATGCTTAGATGCTTTCAGCACTTATCCCGTCCACACGTAGCTACCCAGCGATGCTCCTGGCGGAACAACTGGTACACCAGCGGTGTGTCCATCCCGGTCCTCTCGTACTAAGGACAGCTCCTCTCAAATTTCCTGCGCCCGCGACGGATAGGGACCGAACTGTCTCACGACGTTCTGAACCCAGCTCGCGTGCCGCTTTAATGGGCGAACAGCCCAACCCTTGGGACCTACTTCAGCCCCAGGATGCGACGAGCCGACATCGAGGTGCCAAACCTCCCCGTCGATGTGGACTCTTGGGAGAGATTAGCCTGTTATCCCCAGGGTAGCTTTTATCCGTTGAGCGACGGCCCTTCCATACGGTGCCGCCGGATCACTAAGCCCGACTTTCGTCCCTGCTCGACCTGTATGTCTCGCAGTCAAGCTCCCTTATGCCTTTGCACTCTGCGAATGATTTCCAACCATTCTGAGGGAACCTTTGGGCGCCTCCGTTACTCTTTAGGAGGCGACCGCCCCAGTCAAACTGCCTACCAGACACTGTCCCTGAACCGGATCACGGTTCGAGGTTAGAATTTCAGTACAGCAAGGGTAGTATCCCACCATTGCCTCCACCGAAGCTGGCGCTCCGGTTTCCAAGGCTCCTACCTATCCTGTACAAGCTGTACCAAAATCCAATATCAAGCTGCAGTAAAGCTCCATGGGGTCTTTCCGTCCTGTCGCGGGTAACCTGCATCTTCACAGGTAATATAATTTCACCGGGTCTCTCGTTGAGACAGTGCCCAAATCGTTGCACCTTTCGTGCGGGTCGGAACTTACCCGACAAGGAATTTCGCTACCTTAGGACCGTTATAGTTACGGCCGCCGTTTACTGGGGCTTCAATTCAGAGCTTCTCCAAAAGGATAACCCCTCCTCTTAACCTTCCAGCACCGGGCAGGTGTCAGCCCCTATACTTCGCCTTGCGGCTTCGCAGAGACCTGTGTTTTTGATAAACAGTCGTTTGGGCCTATTCACTGCGGCTCCCCCAGGCTGTTCACCCTGGGGAGCACTCCTTCTCCCGAAGTTACGGAGTCATTTTGCCGAGTTCCTTAACGAGAGTTCTCCCGCGCGTCTTAGAATTCTCATCCCGCCTACCTGTGTCGGTTTGCGGTACGGGCACCTGTTTCCTCGCTAGAGGCTTTTCTTGGCAGTGTAGAATCAGGAACTTCGCTACTTAATTCACTCGCGATCACAGCTCAACCTTACGGTTACGGGATTTGCCTCATAACCAGCCTCACTGCTTCGACGCACACGTCCAGCGGTGCGCTTACCCTATCTTCCTGCGTCCCCCCATTGCTCAAATGGAAACGTGGTGGTACAGGAATATCAACCTGTTTGCCATCGCCTACGCTTTTCAGCCTCGGCTTAGGACCCGACTAACCCTGAGCGGACGAGCCTTCCTCAGGAAACCTTAGGCTTTCGACGGAGGGGATTCTCACCCCTCTTTTCGCTACTCATACCGGCATTCTCACTTCTAAGCGCTCCACATGTCCTTGCGGTCATGCTTCTACGCCCTTAGAACGCTCCCCTACCCCGAACACCCGAAGGTGTTCAGCCATAGCTTCGGTGATACGTTTAGCCCCGGTACATTTTCGGCGCAGAGTCACTCGACCAGTGAGCTATTACGCACTCTTTCAATGATGGCTGCTTCTAAGCCAACATCCTGGTTGTCTAAGCAACTCCACATCCTTTTCCACTTAACGTATACTTGGGGACCTTAGCTGATGGTCTGGGCTGTTTCCCTCTTGACTACGGATCTTAGCACTCGCAGTCTGACTCCCGAGGATAAGTATTTGGCATTCGGAGTTTGACTGAATTCGGTAATCCTGTAGGGACCCCTAGTCCAATCAGTGCTCTACCTCCAATACTCTTCCCTCGAGGCTAGCCCTAAAGCTATTTCGGGGAGAACCAGCTATCTCCAGGTTCGATTGGCATTTCACCCCTACCCACACCTCATCCCCGCACTTTTCAACGTGCGTGGGTTCGGGCCTCCATTCAGTGTTACCTGAACTTCACCCTGGACATGGGTAGATCACCTGGTTTCGGGTCTGCAACCACGTACTTATTCGCCCTGTTCAGACTCGCTTTCGCTGCGGCTCCGCCTCTTCAGCTTAACCTTGCACGTGATCACAACTCGCCGGTTCATTCTACAAAAGGCACGCTGTCACCCATTAACGGGCTCCAACTACTTGTAGGCACACGGTTTCAAGATCTGTTTCACTCCCCTTCCGGGGTGCTTTTCACCTTTCCCTCACGGTACTGGTTCACTATCGGTCACTAGGAAGTATTTAGCCTTGGGAGATGGTCCTCCCGGATTCCGACGGGGTTTCACGTGACCCGCCGTACTCAGGATCCACTCCGGAGGAGGGAACGTTTCGGCTACAGGGCTTTTACCTTGTCCCGCGGACCTTTCCAGGTCGCTTCACCTACGCTCTCTCTTTGTAACTCCAATGGAGTGTCCTACAACCCCGAAAGGCAAGCCTTTCGGTTTGGGCTGTTTCCGTTTCGCTCGCCGCTACTCAGGAAATCGCTTTTGCTTTCTCTTCCTCCGGGTACTAAGATGTTTCAGTTCCCCGGGTCTGCCTGCCATTACCCTATGGATTCAGGTATGGCTCCCATCCCATTACGGATGGTGGGTTCCCCCATTCGGAAATCTCCGGATCAACGCTTACTTACAGCTCCCCGAAGCATATCGGTGTTCGTCCCGTCCTTCATCGGCTCCTAGTGCCAAGGTATCCACCGTGCGCCCTTTCTTGCTTAACCATTTCCTGTGTTCCCACAGGCTTTCTTTGGCGTCGTTTTAACCTTAACGTTTGAATTCAAGACACTCGGTTCCTCTCCATTTTGAATAGGATTCATAATAGATGATTCACCGGTGATTCATGATGTTTCGTCATTTCGTTATTCAGTTTTCAAAGGTCACTTTATGCAATGGATGCATAAATTGTAATTGGTGGAGCCTAGCGGGATCGAACCGCTGACCTCCTGCGTGCAAGGCAGGCGCTCTCCCAGCTGAGCTAAGGCCCCTTAAACAAAAGAAAAAACACTCAATAATGGTGGGCCTAAGTGGACTCGAACCACCGACCTCACGCTTATCAGGCGTGCGCTCTAACCAGCTGAGCTATAGGCCCATCATGAGAATTTTCATGTTGAAGAAGTATATGTTTCAACCCTTCAAAACTAAACAAAAACCAGAGGCAAAAGTAAAAAGGTTGAGCTTATCTGAAAACCGGAGGTTTCCAGCAAGTCTCCTTAGAAAGGAGGTGATCCATCCGCACCTTCCGGTACGGATACCTTGTTACGACTTCACCCCAATCATCTGTCCCACCTTCGGCGGCTGGCTCCCTAAGGTTACCTCACCGACTTCGGGTGTTACAAACTCTCGTGGTGTGACGGGCGGTGTGTACAAGGCCCGGGAACGTATTCACCGCGGCATGCTGATCCGCGATTACTAGCAATTCCGGCTTCATGCAGGCGAGTTGCAGCCTGCAATCCGAACTGAGAATGGCTTTATGGGATTGGCTCCACCTCGCGGCTTCGCGACCCATTGTACCATCCATTGTAGCACGTGTGTAGCCCAGGTCATAAGGGGCATGATGATTTGACGTCATCCCCACCTTCCTCCGGTTTATCACCGGCAGTCACCTTAGAGTGCCCAACTGAATGCTGGCAACTAAGATCAGGGGTTGCGCTCGTTGCGGGACTTAACCCAACATCTCACGACACGAGCTGACGACAACCATGCACCACCTGTCACTCTGTCCCCCGAAGGGGAAAACCCAGTCTCCTGGATGTTCAGAGGATGTCAAGACCTGGTAAGGTTCTTCGCGTTGCTTCGAATTAAACCACATGCTCCACTGCTTGTGCGGGCCCCCGTCAATTCCTTTGAGTTTCAGCCTTGCGGCCGTACTCCCCAGGCGGAGTGCTTAATGTGTTAACTTCGGCACTAAGGGTATCGAAACCCCTAACACCTAGCACTCATCGTTTACGGCGTGGACTACCAGGGTATCTAATCCTGTTTGCTCCCCACGCTTTCGCGCCTCAGCGTCAGTTGTAAGCCAGAAAGTCGCCTTCGCCACTGGTGTTCCTCCACATATCTACGCATTTCACCGCTACACGTGGAATTCCACTTTCCTCTCTTACACTCAAGTCCCCCAGTTTCCAATGACCCTCCACGGTTGAGCCGTGGGCTTTCACATCAGACTTAAGAGACCGCCTGCGCGCGCTTTACGCCCAATAATTCCGGACAACGCTTGCCCCCTACGTATTACCGCGGCTGCTGGCACGTAGTTAGCCGGGGCTTTCTCGTGAGGTACCGTCAAGGTGCCGCCTTATTCAAACGGCACTTGTTCTTCCCTCATAACAGAACTTTACGATCCGAGAACCTTCATCGTTCACGCGGCATTGCACCGTCAGGCTTTCGCCCATTGCGGATGATTCCCTACTGCTGCCTCCCGTAGGAGTCTGGGCCGTGTCTCAGTCCCAGTGTGGCCGATCACCCTCTCAGGTCGGCTACGCATCGTCGCCTTGGTGAGCCCTTACCTCACCAACCAGCTAATGCGCCGCGGGCCCATCCTGCAGTGAGAGGACGAATCCCCTCTTTTACGTAGGTACCATGCGATACTTACGGTCATCCGGTATTAGCCTCGTTTTCACGAGGTTGTCCCGGTCTGCAGGGCAGGTTGCCCACGTGTTACTCACCCGTCCGCCGCTCATTCCACTGACGTCCACCCGAAGGCTTCTGTTAGCTTCCTGCGCTCGACTTGCATGTATTAGGCATGCCGCCAGCGTTCGTCCTGAGCCAGGATCAAACTCTCCGATAAAGTGTGGCGTCCAATGCCTCAGGCATTTTCTTCCGCGTTCATCTGAAGTTTGATGCGCTAGCATCATACCAATGTTGATGACACATTGGATTTTCATTGACGGGATATCTTATTCATATATCCCACTTCTTTTGCTTGGTTTTTTGTTTAGTTTTCAAAGGTCAAAATTGTCTGTCGCTGAATTGGCGACTTTATAAGAATATCACCCGGCTGAATTTTCGTCAACACTTTTTTAAAAAGTATTTCGGTTTAATTTATACCGTCTCAACCATCAGTCGATACAAGCAGTTCAGAGCTTGTAAAACAACCTGGTTTGAAGTGATTCTCTTTCGCGCTTCAATAATGAGCGACAAGAGGTAATATACCATGTCTGATTAATCGAATGCAATAGCTTTTATCAATTTTGATAAAAAAAATTAACATAGCAAAAGACTCCGGGTTTCCCGGAGTCTCGGCTGAACAGGATCATCATTCTCCGGAGTGCTGAACGTTTCTCATTTGCGGAAAGAGCAGGACATCACGAATTGATGGCGAGTTGGTCAAGAGCATCACCAATCTGTCGATGCCTATTCCTAATCCACCCGTAGGCGGGAGACCGTACTCCAGAGATTCCACAAAATCTTCATCCATCATGTGCGCTTCATCGTCGCCTTGCTCGCGCTCCAGAATCTGCGCTTCAAAACGGGCGCGCTGATCAATGGGATCATTCAATTCTGTAAAGGCATTGGCATGTTCCCGGCCAACGATGAACAGTTCGAAGCGATCTGTAAATCTTGGATCCTCATCGTTTTTCTTCGCGAGCGGAGAGATATCCAACGGATGTCCATATACAAATGTCGGCTCAATGAGTTTTTCCTCTACGAAATACTCAAAAAACTCATTCACAATATGACCAAATTTCATCGTACCTTTATATGGAACGCCGTGTTTCTCAGCCAGATTCCGTGCCTCTTCATCAGTCAAATTCTGACGGAAATCAACACCGGTCTCTTCTTTAATGGCATCCACTATATGAACACGTCGCCATTTCGGCTCCAGATCAATGTCGACCTCACCATACGAGATTTTTGTTGTGCCCAGGACATCTTTTGCAATATGTGCCACCAGATTTTCAGTCAGGGCCATCACATCTTCATAATCTGCGTAGGCCTCATACAATTCAATCATGGTGAATTCCGGATTGTGCCTTGTCGACACTCCTTCATTTCGGAATACCCGTCCGATTTCATAAACTTTCTCCAACCCGCCGACGATGAGTCGTTTTAAATGCAGCTCAATGGCAATCCTCATGTACAAAGTCATATCCAATGCATTATGATGCGTCTCAAACGGGCGCGCAGTTGCTCCACCAGGAATGCTGTGCATCATCGGGGTTTCCACTTCCAGGTACCCGTGATCATCAAGATACCGGCGCATGGACTGGAGGATCTTACTTCTCAGCACAAACGTATCCCGTACTTCCGGATTCATAATCAGGTCAAGATAACGCTGACGGTAGCGCTGTTCCACATCTTTTAAGCCGTGATATTTATCCGGTAACGGACGCAAAGATTTCGTCAACATCTCAAAAGAGGCAACTTTAATGGACAATTCACCGACTTTTGTTTTGAAAAGCACACCGGAAACACCAACAATATCGCCGATGTCGGTTTTGGAAAACAATTCGTACGCATCGTCTCCGACTCCGTCTTTACGAACATAGATCTGGATCTGACCAGTCAGATCCTGCACGTGGGCAAAGCCTGCCTTCCCTTTCCCCCGTTTGGTCATCACCCGACCGGCAAGTGTCACAGGGACATTCAATTCTTCGAGTTCTGCTTTTTCCACTGCTTCGTATTCGCCGTGGAGCGCTTGAGCCAGATGCGTCCGTTCAAACTTGGACCCGAAAGGATCCATCCCAAGATCGATCAAATTCTGTAATTTTTCCCGTCGCACTTGTATCTGATCCGTCGCATCAAATTCCTGAGTCACGATTACCATCTCCTTTTTGGTTTCCATCCGTTGCGGTTCTCTGAATAAAGAAAACTTGGCTTATCGCCAAGCTTTAATGGCGAAAGCCTTAGTTGCAGTTATACGTTTCTATGAAGTGTGAAAAAACTGCCAGAGGGTACTGACAGCTTCCATAATCCCAACGTATTATAGGAGAGTTTCACCTACTTGTCAACTGTCCCGGCTGTTTCACAGGTCATTCGCTGGCAACCGGGCGCTTCTCTTCCATGAACTCACCCATTTCATGCATGACTGCCGCCATCTCATTACGCTCTTCTATCTGATTAATGCGATCACGAAATGGCGCCGCTCCCCGCAGGCCTTTCATATACCAGGCTGCATGCTTACGCATTTCACGCACTGCGACATGCTCTCCTTTGAGATCGACAAGCCGGTCCATATGAAGCACAGCAACGTCCATCTTCTCTTGAGGCGTCGGCTCAGCGATGTTCTCACCCGTCTCTAAATAATGAATCGTCCGGTAGAGCATCCAAGGATTCCCGAGGGCTGCACGGCCGATCATCACACCATCCACACCCGTTTCTGTCATCATGCGCTTCGCGTCTTCCGGCGTTTTTACATCGCCGTTTCCGATAATCGGAATCGTTACCGCTTCTTTGACGGACTTGATGATGCTCCAGTCAGCCTCTCCCTCATACATCTGCACCCTCGTTCTTCCGTGCAGGGCAATCGCCTGACCACCGGCAGCTTCCACCGCCCTGGCGTTGTCGACAGCAAAAACCGAATCCTCATCCCAGCCTTTTCGCATCTTGACCGTTACCGGTTTATCCACTTCCTTCACGACAGCAGAAACCATTTCATAGATCTTATCCGGATTCAAAAGCCAACGGGCACCGGCATCACAGGAGGTGATTTTCGGAACCGGACACCCCATATTGATATCGATCATATCTGCATTTGTTTGCTGATCGACGACCTTCGCTGCTTCTACGAGCGTCTCTTTATTCCCGCCAAATATCTGCAGGCTCAGTGGTTTTTCACGATCATCCACGTAGAGCATACTCAGTGAACGTTCATTCTTATGTAAAATCGCCTTGTCACTGACCATTTCCGCACAGACCAGACCCGTTCCGAATTCTTTGGCAATCAGCCGGAATGCCGGATTGCAGACGCCTGCCATCGGAGCAAGTACGACAGGATTTTTCATGTTTATGTTACCTATCTTCAGCATTTGATACACCCCTTTATGGTTCGACTCATCACCTGTGGTGTCAAATACTGATCACCTCGGCAGCTCATTCGCATACTTTATCACACCGCCACAGTCATCACATGCTTCAATGGCCAATTGAATCTCCTCGATATCAAGATCAGGATCGAGAGCAGCCACGTCCAGAAGCGGTATCAGAACAAAGGCCCGCTCCATCATTCGCGGATGCGGGATTTGCAGTCTTTCGGTCTTCATTGTATGGTGCCCGTAACGTAAAATGTCAAGGTCGATTGTTCTCGGACCCCACCGCTCCAACCGTTCCCGACCACCGGAAGATTCAATTGCCTGCGTGATCGTTAACAGCTGCTCCGGGGTTACCTCGGAGCGGCATGCGACGACCATATTTAAAAAGGAAGGCTGGTCCTCCACCCCCACCGGAACGGTCTCATAAACTGCAGATGTCCCCAAGACCGTTACATCCGGATGGTCTTCGAGTGCAGTCAGGGCACAGGCCATGTGATCCTCCCGTTTCCCCTGATTGGACCCAAAGGCAATAAAAGCCAAGTTTCCGTGCTCAGTGCTCATTGCGTCTACGCTCCCTGCTGACTTCCACAGCCACCGCGTTATAGTGTCCATGAATCGGCGGATCCGGTTTTGTCACTTTCACGGTAACGCCCTGAACAGGCGGGAATACCTCCAGCAGCCGGTCCGCCAGGCGGTTCGCGAGGGTTTCCACCAGTTGAACCGCATCTCCTTCGATGATCTCCTGAGCCAATGAATAGACCAGCGCATAATTGACGGTATCCTCCAATTCATCGGTGGACGCGGCGTTTCGGGTATCCATTTCGAGAACCACGTCTGCATTAAACCGTTGGCCGAGTTCATTCTCGGCCCGATAGGCACCGTGATAGCCGTAAAATCTCATGCCTTCCACAAAAATTTTATCCATCTGACCCTCATCCTTTCTGGTTAAATCCGTTCATGCCCCGCTTTTAGCGGAGGGAAAAGGGTTCTGCTTTCCCAACATGACGTCCATCATGCGTGCCATCCGGCTCATTTCCAGCACGTCATGCACGCGGACGATATGACAGCCCTTCTCGATCCCAAGGCAAACGGTGGCTCCCGTGCCTTCCACCCGTTCATGAACCGGCAAATCGAGTGCTTTAGCAATCAATGATTTCCGTGACGTCCCCAAGAGCAGGGGGTAACCCAGTGCAGCAAAGGCATCCAGTTTGCGCATCACCTCAAGATTGTCTTCGTACGTTTTCGCAAACCCGATGCCCGGATCGATGATGATCCGCTCCGCTTTCACACCTGCATCCAAGGCAATCCGGATACTTGTCCGCAAGTCTTCCAGCATATCTTCAATCAGGTTCTGATAGTCACTATTGTCACGATTATGCATCAAAATCAATGGCACATCATGACGTGCCGCTACCGAAGCCACTTTCGGATCAAACTTTGCACCCCAGACATCATTGATTATGGACGCCCCTTCAGCCAGTGCCCGTTCAGCAACGGCCGATTTGTAGGTATCGATGGATATCGGGATATCCACCACCTTCCGGATGGCACGAATCGCAGGGAGAACCCGCGAAAGCTCCTCTTCTTCACTGACGGGGGTCGAACCCGGCCGGGTGGATTCCCCGCCGATATCGATTATATCTGCTCCCTGGCGAACCATTTCCTGGGCCCGCTCCTGCCAGAGATCTTCGCTCGTAAAGATCCCGCCATCGGAAAACGAGTCCGGCGTCACATTTAAGATGCCCATCACCTGTGTCTTCTCATTGAAATTCAGTTCAAATTGATCCCAATTCATCCGTTCAATCATCTTCAGTCACCTGCGCTTTCTGACCTGTCAGTCAGTGTGAAATTCAGCAGCACGCCGAAATCGCAAAGGCATGCCATTTATTCTGATGGTAGCGTTCTTTCAGCGAATCAAAGAGATGCTGATTGTCAGACGCGATCGACTTGCCTTCCCAGGCGGACACCCTGACCAGCTCCTGAATCGCATTACACACGAACACGGTCTCTGCCTCGAGCAGATGATCTGGCGTGAATTCGCCTTCGATCACCCTGAAACCTTCCGCTTCGGCTGCCTTGATGACCCATGCCCGGGTGATGCCCGGCAGACAACCCGTCACAAGAGACGGCGTGAACAGTGTATCCTCCTTTACCCAGAACAGGTTCGATACAACCCCTTCTGACAAAAAACCTTCCTGAGTCAGAAAAACCCCTTCCACATCAGGCTGGTTCGCAAGCTCCCGTTTCCCGAGAATATTGTTCAAATAATGGTGGGATTTACGACGAACGGCTCCTTCCGGTGTGTTTCGCACCGTTTGAAGAAGCCGTGCTTCCTTTTCTTTCGGCGGTTCTTGGAGCTGTTTCACAAAAACCATGGTTTCCGGCGCTGTATAGGGGGCCACCATGAGACCGACACCCGCTTTTCCTGCTGAAATATTCCATCTGAAATAAGCGTCTTCCATGCCGTTGGCTTCAAGGAGCGAACGGATCACCGCGACTACCGCTTCCCGGTCATAGTCCGGAAGTGCGATGCCCAGTTCGTCGGCTCCTTCAGCCAGCCTGGTAAAATGATCATCCAACAAAAACGGATGACCGTTATAGGTTCGAAACGTCTCGAAAAGACCCATGCCATAGAGAAAGCCATGATCCATTGGCGAAATCCTCGCCTCCTGCTCATCCACTACCTCGTGATTTACGTAGATGTACATGCCTCTTCCCCCTGGCGATGAAGATCAAGGAAGTTCCGTAACAGCTGCTTGCCTGTGTCGGTCATAATTGATTCCGGATGAAACTGCACACCTTCAACGGCCAATTCCTTATGACGAAGGGCCATAATTTCACCCTCTGCTGTCTCTGCTGAAATTTCCAGACAGTCCGGCAACGTCTCCCGCTTGACGATCAAGGAATGATAGCGGGTGGCTGTAAAAGGGTTCTCAATGCCGGAGAAGATCGATTTTCCGTCATGGTGAACCGGTGACGTTTTTCCGTGCATCAACCGGTCCGCCCGGACAACGTCTCCACCGAATACCTGAGCGAGGGACTGATGCCCAAGACACACGCCGAATACCGGGATCTTGCCTGCAAAATAACGGATCACATCCATGCTGATGCCTGCTTCATCCGGCGAACAAGGACCGGGTGAAATCATCAGATAATCCGGGTCCATCGTCTCGATTTCCTCCAGGGTGATCTGATCATTGCGGCGAACGATGAGCTCCTGGCCCATCTCACCCAGATACTGCACAAGGTTATACGTAAATGAATCGTAATTATCAATCATTAAAATCATTTGTTTTCTCCTCCTCTGCTCTTACTCAACTCTTCCACCAGCTCTTCTTCACTCATCGTCTTTGCATGCCACAGTGCTTTTGCCTTCTTCAACGATTCTTTGTACTCTGCAGCAGGATCGGAATCGATGACGATCCCTGCCCCTGCCTGAACATGTACTTCGTCATCCTTAACGATCATCGTCCGGATCGTGATGTTGAGCTCCATATCATCTTGAAAACCAATCCAGCCCATGGCGCCGGTGTAGGCGCCCCGGCGAACCGGTTCAATTTCTTCGATGATTTCCATCGTTCGGATTTTCGGTGCCCCGGTGATCGTGCCACCCGGGAACGTCGCAGCAATTACGTCGAAGGCATCTCTTCCGGGGGCACGCTTGCCCCTGACGTTGGAAACGATGTGCTGCACATGGGAATATTTTTCGATCACCATCAGCTCATCCACCATCACAGTACCAAACGCTGCAATACGCCCAAGGTCATTACGTTCAAGATCAACCAGCATGATATGCTCCGCCCGCTCCTTTTCATTATCAAGCAGCGTTCTTGCCAGGCGGTCATCCTCTTGCGGTGAATCACCTCTTGAGCGTGTACCGGCGATCGGGCGGGTGCTGACATCTTCCCCGCGCACTTTCACCAGAAGCTCCGGAGAGGCACTGACGTAAACGATCCCGTCTTTTTGAAAATAACCCATATAGGGCGACGGATTAATCTCCCTGAGTTTCTGATACATATGCCTTGGCGGCGTGTTCAGCCGCATCGTTTCCCTGACGGACAAATTCACCTGAAAGACGTCGCCGCTTCGGATATAGTCCTGAACGCGGCGAACCCCTTCGTTGAATGTCTTTTCATCCAGAGAACGAACCCTGTCCTGATCTGAGTCTATTGTATTACGGGATGCAGAAAACGTTTCTTCATCCCACGCGGCTGCAGCATAATGCCAGCGGTCCAACAGGGCTTTTGCCACACTGTGATCCGCACGGTCTTCCGTTACCGCGATCCCCCAGAGAAGTTCCTCCTGATGATCAATGACATACAGCTCATCAAAGGCCAGCAGGCTCACGTCCGGCGTATCGAGATCATCCGTTGCAGCGACCGGCAACGACTCGATCTCCCGGATCAGGTCATAACTCAGCTGGCCAAAGAGTCCTCCCTGCATATCCGGAAGATCCGGATCCGCTTCGATGGCCCATGCCGATGCCCATTGCCTCAAGGAATGCAGCAACGGCCCTTTCAGATGGTTGACCTGACCTTCCTGCTCAATCCTCAGAAGACCATTCTTCCCGGTCAGTTTCGCAAACGGCTCGAGACCAATGACCGAATACCGTCCGCCTCTGCCACTTTCAAGAAGCACGTAATCCGATTGATCAGACGTGAGTTTCATATATGTGTAAAACCAGTCCTCCGGAAGCACCGCTAAAGGGATCACTTCTCCTGTTGCCACTCGTGTCATTAGTCTGTTCCCCCGATTGTCCGAATATCGCTAATCTGCGTATTATTATACGGCCCTTCGCTTAGAGAGTAAAGCGATCAATTCCATTCAGGTATCAGATTGAAGTATGAAAGTGCGGCTCAGCCTGTTTGCTGAAACCGCACTTTTTCGATCCGTTTAATCGTCGTCGAACTGATAAAGTGGTGTACTCAAGTAACGTTCCCCATTACTTGGGATGATCGCGACCACTTTCTTGCCTTTACCCAGTTCTTTTGCCACTTTGAGTGCTGCATAAATGGCAGCACCGGAGCTGATCCCGCCGAGAATTCCTTCGAGACGAGCAGCCTTTCTTGCGTATTCAAAAGAGGCCTCGGTGGATACCGTCATAATGTCATCATAAATCTCCGTATTCAGAATACCTGGAACAAAACCCGCGCCAATGCCCTGAATTTTATGCGGACTTTTTTTCCACCTGAGAGAATCGGCGAATCTTCCGGCTCCAAAGCCACGATCCGGAGCTGTGGGAACGATTCTTTCAATACTTCACCGGCTCCGGTAATCGTTCCACCGGTCCCGATCCCGGAAATCAAGGCATCGAGCTGCCCGTCCACCTGAGCAAGAAGTTCCTTGGCCGTTGTCTCCCGGTGCACTTTCACGTTCGCGTCGTTCTCAAACTGCTGGGGCATAAAGTAGCCGTGTTTCTCCTGCAACTCTTTTGCCTTAGAAATCGCACCACCCATGCCGTCGGGGCCTGGTGTCAATACGAGTTCCGCACCGTAGGCTTTCAGGAGATTACGGCGCTCGAGACTCATCGTGTCGGGCATCACCAGTACAGAACGATAGCCTTTTGCCGCAGCAACCATCGCCAGACCGATCCCTGTGTTTCCGCTGGTTGGTTCCACCAGCGTAGCTCCAGGTTTCAGTTCGCCGGATTTTTCCGCTTCTTCCACCATCGACATTGCAATCCGGTCTTTGACGCTGCTGCCCGGATTCATGTATTCCAGTTTCAGATATACGTCTGCATCTTCTGCTCCTGTCATCCGCTGCAATTTCACAAGCGGCGTGTCGCCAATCAGGTCTGTAATGGATTCCACAACTCTTGCCATCATTCATCGCCTCCTAAAGCCTAGTTAATCGGTGGGTTTAGTCTATTTAAAGAATACCACTTTGCTGTCAGCCCGTCAATTCTATGCGTCTGCCTGTCCATTCCCTTGCCGACGACCATCAAGAATCTCCTGAAGATCCGCTTTACTGAACTGATAGACTTCATTGCAAAAATGACAACTTGTTTCAGCGCCCTTATCTTCTTCAATCATGCTGACAAGCTCATCTTCCTGGATGCTGTAAAGTGCGGTTTCAATCCGCTCTCGTGAGCATTGGCAGTGAAAAGCGACTTTTTTCTTATCAAGAATCCGGTAGTCGCCGGCTGACAGCCGGCTGACGATGTCTTCCGGTGTCATGCCTTTTGAGAGCATTTCCGTCACGGAAGGGAGTTCCTGAAGGGCTGCTTCAACTTGATCAATCGTTTCGTCGGTGGCTTCCGGCATCAGCTGCAGGATAAAGCCACCCGCGGCCATGACCTTCTCTTTCTCCCCGACGAGGACACCCAGAGCGACAGAAGAGGGGGTCTGTTCGGATGATGCGAAGTAGTAGGTAAAGTCGTCACCCAGCTCTCCGGAAACAAGCGGGACACTGCCGGTAAAATAATCCTTCATGCCGAGGTCTTTCACGACAGACAAATACCCTTCGTGACCAACGACCGCACCCACATTCAATTTCCCGTCAGGATGGCGCTCCGGGTCCACATCCACGCGGCTCACATAGCCCCGCGCCTCACCATTGGCATTGGCGTCAACAATCAACGGTGATGCAGGACCATTTCCTTCGATTTTGATGGTCAGCTTTTCATCACCTTTCAGCATCGCCCCCATCATTGTCCCGGCAGTCAGTGCCCTTCCGATCGCTGCGGTGACGGTTCGCCACGTCTGGTGCCTTCTGGCCGCCTCGTCCACCATGTCTGTTGTTTCTATCGCATAGATCCTGACCTGATCGTCGTAGGCCAGCGCTTTGATTAGATGATCTTGTGACATGTTTCTTGTACCCCTTTCCTGATGTTCAAGGTTCTTACTGTTGCTGCTTACTGTGTAATACGTGGAGCCCGTCAAGTGTCAGATGAGGATGCACGTGATCAATCACACGGGAGTAATCAGCCAAAAGCTCGGCATGCTCTCCTGTGGCTATCACCGTCGCTGACGTTCCGATTTCATGATTGATCCGGCCCACAATCCCTTCCACCTGCCCAACATAGCCATAGAGATAGCCGCTGCGCATGGCCTCCGTTGTATTACGCCCGATCACGGTTTCCGTTCCTGCAAGATCAATTTTAGGGAGTTTCGATGCTTTGTCATACAAGGCTTCCATGGCAATGCCCATGCCTGGCGCAATAACCCCTCCGGCATATTGCCTCGATTCGTTGACATAGCAAAACGTCGTCGCTGTACCGAAGTCAACGATAATAAACGGTGCTTCATAAACCGCCAACGCACCCACTGCATTGCTGATCCGGTCACTGCCCACTTCACGCGGATTGTCCGCGAGTATGTTCAATCCGGTTTTAACACCAGGTCCAACGAACACCGGATCAACCTTAAAATAGCGTATGAACATTCGGCGGATCGGATCATCGAGAGGCGGAACGACCGATGACACCATCACATCCGTGACCTCATCGATCAGTTGCCCGTTCATCATGAACAATTGTCCGAGCAAAACGCCGTATTCATCAACCGTCTTATCATAATCCGTCTGAATCACCCATTCGAAAACCCGTTTCTGGTCCCGATAAAGCCCTGTTGAAATCGTTGTATTTCCGATATCCATCGCGAGCAGCATCCCATCCACTCCTTGTTTTCAATGATTTCAAATACGAGAAGGAGGGTGCCGGTGAGACACCCTCCTTCATTCACTTTACTTGCGGTCGTCATCCTCTTGATCAGAAGTGTCATCGGACGTTTCTTTTTCCGTGTCAGCATCTGGATCTGCTTTCGGTTCTTCCCCGGCAGGTGCATCGGCCTGTTCGCCGTCGGTTGGTTCCTCTTCAGCATTCTTTTCTTCCTGGTTTTCTTCATCACTCTCGCTGTTCTCTTTTTCCCCGTTCAGCTTTTTCATCATGTGGTGATTTTCAGGCATTTTGCCGTCTTCCACAAGGGAATAGATCTGTTCAGCATCCAGTGTTTCAATTTCCATGAGCATTTCTGCTACAAGTTCGAGCTTATCTTTATGCTCAACAAGGATCTCTTTACAGCTCGCATACGCTTCCTTGATGATGCGCTGAACTTCCATATCGATTTCATAGGCAATCGCTTCACTGTAGTTTTGTTCGTTGTTGATGTCACGGCCTAAGAACACTTCGCCTTGCGAACTCCCGAACTGAATTGGTCCGAGTTTCTCACTCATGCCGTATTCCATGACCATTTTACGGGCAATGCCTGTCGCACGCTGGAAGTCATTGTGAGCACCTGTGCTCACTTCGTTAAACATCACTTCTTCCGCCACGCGTCCGCCGAGAAGTCCGATGATTTTATCGATCAGCTCCGGTTTGGTCATGAAGTAGCGGTCTTCTCTCGGTAACATCATTGCATACCCGCCGGCCTGGCCTCGAGGTACGATGGTTACTTTATGCACCATATCCGCATTGACCAGTTTCACACCAACAACGGTATGGCCTGCTTCGTGGTGAGCGACAATTTTCTTTTCTTTTTCGGAAATCACACGGGTCTTCTTCGAAGGCCCTGCAATCGTCCGGTCGATGGCTTCTTCAACCGATTCCATATCAATCTTCTTCTTGTCGGTTCTTGCTGCCACCAGGGCTGCTTCGTTCAATAAGTTCTCCAGATCTGCACCTGAAAAACCTGGTGTCCGCTGCGCGATCGTCTTCAGTTGTACATCATCGGAAAGCGGCTTATCCTTGGCGTGCACTTCGAGAACAGCTTCCCGGCCTTTGACATCGGGACGGCCCACCATGATCTGACGGTCAAATCGTCCCGGACGGAGAAGAGCAGGGTCAAGGATATCCGCACGGTTTGTTGCTGCAATCAAAATGATGCCTTCGTTCACACCAAAACCGTCCATCTCAACGAGCAGCTGGTTCAGTGTCTGTTCACGTTCATCGTGACCACCACCGACACCTGCCCCGCGACGACGTCCGACGGCATCGATCTCATCGATGAAAATGATACACGGTGAATTCTTTTTCGCATTCTCAAACAGGTCACGAACACGGGATGCGCCGACACCGACGAACATCTCAACAAAGTCCGAACCACTGATGGAGAAGAACGGTACGCCCGCTTCCCCGGCAACCGCACGGGCAATCAGTGTCTTACCTGTACCCGGAGGTCCTACAAGGAGGACACCTTTCGGAATGCGGGCACCGATTTCGGCAAATTTACGCGGCTCTTTCAGGAAATCCACGACTTCGACGAGTTCCTGCTTCTCTTCATCCGCACCAGCCACGTCTTTAAAGCGCGCCTTTTTCTTCTCTTCGCTGACGAGCTTCGCTTTGCTCTTGCCGAAGTTCATCATCTTGTTGCCGCCACCTTGTGACTGGCTGATCAGAAAGAAGAATAAAATGAAGATAATAATAAATGGAATAAGGACCGTGAAGAATGTAATCCATCCACTCGGTTCCTCAGCCGGTTCAATCGTCAGCTCATTGAGGCTCTCGCTGCCGCTAGCCGCGACAATATCCTCAAGGAACACTTGTAAATCCGGTATATTGACGGTGAAGAATTCATCTTCTTCCGCGTCAGTGAACTGCCCGCGGGCAGAATAGACATCCAGATTCGGCTGAATCTCTAATGATTCCACATTTCCTTCCTGGTATTCCTGCTTAAATTCCGTAAACGTGATTTCTGAGGTGTCTCCCGGTTCTTGTGAAAAAACACTGACAATCCCGACGATCACGAGGAAGATGAGCAGGTAAAATAACGTATTACGAAAAATACGGTTCATTTTGGGCCTCCTCTAACTTACATTCAAGTAATCTTATCATATTCCTTTTGTTTCCTTCAATTTATTCGCCCTGATAGACTTCAGGTTTTAAGACGCCAACAAACGGGAGGTTACGATATTTCTCTATAAAGTCGAGGCCGTAGCCCACAACGAATTTGTCCGGTACGATAAATCCGGCAAGATCTGCCGTTACATCGGCGGTGCGGCCTTCCGGTTTATCGAGCAAAGTAACAATCTTCACAGATTTTGCACCACGGTGGTGAAAGAGGTTCACGAGATAATGAAGCGTCGTCCCACTGTCAATGATGTCCTCGACAATCAAAATGTCCCGGCCTGCCACACTGGTGTTCAGGTCCTTGACAATTTTCACTTCGCCGGAAGAGACGAAGGCTTCGCCGTAACTGGAAACGTCCATCATATCAAATTCAATATGGGTATCGATCTTCTGTATCAAATCACCCATGAAGGGCAGACAGCCTTTCAGAATCCCGACGACCAGAGGGAATTTCCCCTCATACATCTCTGTGATTTCCTTACCGAGTTCAGCTACTTTCTCCTGAATTTCTTCTTCTGATACCAATACTTCCAAAATATCGTCCTTCATAGTCGTTGTGGACCCTCCTAGTATATTGTTATTGTTCATTCATGCCTTGTCAAAAGGAACGAAGCGCAGCACTATTCGTTCACGGCATGGATCCTGTCCGGTTAATTCACCTGAAACTGCTAATTCAGGAACCCATAATATTGTATCATGTCTGTCGACTATAATGGGCCAAAGTTCACGCATATGCAAGGGAATTTTACGATTGATCATAAGATCTTTTATCTTCTGACGACCCTTGCGGTTCTGAAGCAGGATCCGGTCGCCCGGCTTTCGGCTTCTCACAGTCAAAGGTAACCGTTCAGCCGGGATGGCCGTTTCGGATAATGACAGAGCTGGTTCACTCAGTTCTCCAGCGGTCTCGATGATGAGGTTACCTCCAGGCAGCAGCAAATTGCCTTCGTCTGGTATCACCTGTGTATTCAATACGTCCATGGAAGTCTCTTCCACTTCGAGATTCACTTGGTCATATGTACAAACCAGTATCACATCCCCTTCGAAATAAGCTTTTGCATTCGGCTTATTCCCCCGGATCAGCGACACAGCCTGCATCAGGTTTCGACTGTTCCAATGGCCTTTGGAGGCCTTGTTCCTGAAAAGATAAGTTAATAGTAGATGAACAGCCCGCTTTTGTAAAGCAGAAGGCAAAGCGTTGAATCCACTCCTCGAAAAAGTGACTTTCCCTTCGGTCTGTACGAGGTGAACCTCGGGTTCCTTCAGTCGTGCTTCGGTCTCTTTTTCCATGAAATCCTCTTCAAGCTGACGGTCTTCGGTGAAGGATTGCACCTGTTTGTGAATGGCTGGCTCCTCTTCTTTCATGACGGGCAGCAGTTTATGGCGGATGCGGTTTCTTGTATAGGTTTCCTGTTCATTGGTGTGGTCTTCCCGGTACGGAACCTGATGCAGATCGGCATAGGCGTAGAGCTCCTTTTTTTCCAGCCCCAGCAGCGGACGGATGAGCGTACCCGGCGGGAAAGGCCGGAGTGGCCGCATGCCTGCCGGTGCCCGCCCAGTCGTGCGCAACAGTTCTATCAGCACGGTTTCCACCTGGTCATCACCGTGATGAGCTAAAGCGAGGCGATTGGCACCGATCTCCGCCATGACATGACGAAAAGCTTCGTAACGGAGGTCTCTGGCAATTTCCTGGACCGAACCTTTACGAAGCTTCCGTTCACCTGTCACATCGAGATCAACCTGCTCAAACGGTATGTCATGCGTGTGACAAAAATCCCTGACAAGCGATGCATCGGCGTCGGCATCTGCTCCGCGTAAATGATGGTGGGCATGCACGACATGCACCCGAATGCCGAAACGTTTCATTTGTCCACTCAGGTAGTCGAGCAGCACCATGCTGTCGACGCCACCGGAAACCGCAACGAGGACATGATCCCCTTTTGACAGCATCCTGTAGCGACGGATCATTCGATCAATGGATGGATTCATAACGGTGCCCACCACCTTTTCCAAAGGTGAAGATCGACAGTCCAACAACGAGTCCTCCGGCAATCGCACCCGCAATCAGCATCGTCTCAACACCGGATTCGAGCCCTTGCAGGTAATCCCCTTCCACGAAAGCCAGCATGGTAAAGTAGGCCCGTCCGCCTGGCACGAGGGGCAGAATGCCTGGGATCGACAGCGTTGTCACAGGGAGTTTCAAGCGTCTGGCAAAAAAGTGTGAGTTCAATGCCGCAGAGATGGAAGCAAGGCCGGTGGCGACCACCTGCGAGGCACCAAGCATCATGGAAATGCTCAACACGGCCCACGTGACCACCCCGATACCGCCACCTACAAGGAGCGCCCGCTTTGGTACATTAAACAGAACACCAAAAGCAACCGTAGCTGCAAACGTGAGGAATAATTGCAAAATGAATGTCACCATAAACGGTCGGCCTCCTTATAATAGAATGGAAATTGCCATTGCAACACCGGCAGCGATGGACAGAGACGTCAAGAGGGCTTCTACTCCCCGGCTCATGCCTGCAAGTAAATCACCGGATAACAAATCCCGGACTGAGTTGGTCAGAGGGACACCAGGCACCAGCGGCATCAATGAGCCAATAATGATCTGGTCCAGGTTATTACCAAGGCCAATCATGACCAGTAAAATTGCTACCGAGCCTCCCACAAAGGCACCCATAAATTCGGAGGCAAAACGGACTTTCAGATAACGTTCCGATTCCACCAGGGCCACACTGGACAGCACGGCTGCAATATATGCCGGCAGCAAGTCGAATAATCCACCGCCGAATAAGTAAGAAAACCCCGAACCTGCAACGCCGGAAAACAGATATATCATCCAAAGCGGGTATAATACAGGGGCATGATAAATGGCTTTCATGCGCTCATGGGCTTCGGGTATGGTCAACTCTCCCGCAGTAAATTCCCGGGAGACCTGATTCACTTCCATGACCTTATTCAGATCCTGCATCCGGTTATCAATCCGGACCATCTGCATCAGGTCACCGTTTCCTTTTTTCTCTTCGAAGGAGAGGAAAATCCCTGTCGTCGTTGCAAAACAATGGACGTTAGCGAACCCTGCAGCCACGGACATGCGCTCCAGGGTTTCTTCGACGCGATACGTTTCTGCTCCGTAGCTCAGCATGATTTCACCGGCCAGCAGGCAGATGTCCATCATTTCATCAGCTCTTTCAGACATGGAACCCCTCCTTTCAGTTTACATATTTTATATCATTTCCCGGGAAATAGAAAAACCGCCGCAATAAGAGCATTCCTCATTGAAGCGGCTTGATTGGAATCTATTGCATTCCGTATACAGGACCGGCTCTTCAGTAATTAACGCTTCGTGTTTTTGCCTCCGCGTTTGGAATCCGTCTGTTTACGCAATGTCGATAACCGCTCATCACTGTCTTTCAAAAAGCGGTCCATTTTATCTTCAAAAGATCCTTGAGAAGTCTGTTGGCGTCGACCGCCTGAGGAGGATGGCTTTCCCTGAGGTCGCGGCTTCGGCCGTTCACTTTCAGGTTTATCCACGGCCTTACGTATGGATAAAGCAATCTTTCCATCGTCAGCAATTTTCAGTACTTTTACGGTGACGGTTTCGCCTACCGTCAGAACATCCTTGATATTTTCCACATACCCATCAGCCACTTCACTGATGTGAACCAGGCCGGTCTTCCCCCCGGGCAGCTCGATAAATGCTCCAAAATGCGTAATCCCTGTAATCTTACCTTCTACCTTATTGCCTATTTCGATGGACATGAACTTCATGCTCCTCCTTCAGAGTACTTAATAATAATATCATTATACCGATGGGTAAAAAGGTGTGTCAATCTCCAGTTTCCTGATGTTCAGGAATTTGAAAAAGCGTCTCCCCAGGCTTTGTCAGGAAGAAATCCCGCCGTGCAATCTCCGCTATGTATTCGGGATCTTGCAACGATTCAATTTCAGATTCAAGTCGAAGTTCTTCACTCTTGAGCTCCTGCTGCTGCACTTCGAGGCGGGCGATCTCCGCTTCCTGCTCGGCCATCTGTTCGGACTGCTGATAGATGGTGAATCCGGCGAAGCCCGTGAAGAGAAGTATAACCGCAGCAAAAACCGACAGCCTCCGCATCAGTCCGCGACGTCGCTTCAACCGCTGCTCCTCATAAATCCGGTGCTTGCGTTCCACTTCTTCTGTCAGCTGCCTGATCCGTTCTTTGCCGTCTGCTGCCATACTCCTTCCCCCCTTTTTATTTCTGCATTTCATTGGTAACGAGACACTTGACGTATTGTAACTCTATCATACAGGATTGTTTTTCCATCCGCAACGTAAATTGCAACCGTTTTATCACTTTTACCCCTCTTCATTACGGCGTTCTTCGGAGATAATCGTATACATTGTCTGCGCTTCTTCTTTTTTCACCGCTTCGGAGAGCCGGTCGATTGTCAGCTTGACGACTTTTTGTCCGAATTGCACGGTGAGTTCGTCCCCGACTTTGATTGCGCTCGATGACTTCGCCTTCTGGCCGTTCACGAGTACACGTCCTTGATCAGCCACTTCCTTGGCCATCGTGCGCCGCTTAATCAGACGGGATACCTTCAGAAATTTATCCAGTCGCATTCTGTCTCACTCCTTTCGTCTGTTTATAAACCTTTTTCTTTTGCCTTATCCCACCACAGGTCAAGTTCTTCAAGGGAAAAATCTCCCCACTGCTTCCCGCTTTCATAAACCTGTTCCGCGACATAATCGAAACGCCGTCTGAATTTCTCATTCGTCTGGCGGATCGCTTCTTCCGGATCAATACCATGAAAACGGGCGATATTGACAAAGGCAAACAGGACGTCCCCGAACTCCTTCATCGACCGTGCCGGTGATTCGGCATGTACTTCTTGTGCCCATTCATGAATTTCTTCAAACAATTTTTCCCACATCGGCTCTTCGGATCCCCAGTCAAATCCCACTTTCCCGGCCTTCTTCTGCAGTTTCAAAGCACTCGACAAGCCAGGAAGGCCTTTCGGAATCCCGTCGAGAACCGATGACCGTCCGGCGCTCCCAGCCTCCTTTGCTTTGATCGCTTCCCAGTTGGTGACGACGTCTTCTGCACCACTCACTTCAACATCCGCAAATACATGGGGATGGCGTCGCACCATTTTTTCCGATAAGTTGCCGATGACGTCATTGATGGTGAAGTAACCAGCATCTTCGCCGATCTGCGCATGGAGCATGACCTGCAGGAGAATATCCCCCAGTTCCTCGGCAATGTGGTCATCATCCTCTTCGTCAATCGCCTCCAACAGTTCATACGCTTCTTCGATCAGGTGCCGCTTGAGGCTCTCGTGGGTCTGTTTCTGGTCCCACGGGCAGCCGCCCGGTCCTCTGAGCGTTCTGATAATCGCCCGGAGCCTGTCGAACTCCCGGTTCAACAGCTCTTCTTCAGTGACCGGAGGCACATACAGTGCGGTCAGATTCGATAAAGCCGTTTCCCGGTCCAGTTCAAATAACGGGACGGTTTTGACCTGTTCTTTTGACGTCCCTGCACCGTCGACAATCGTCACCGGATATGTATCAGGCAGCCGCTCCATCAGTTTCAGTTTTACTTCCGAAGCACTCATGGCATCAAACACCTGAGCGATGATGAGATGGGACTTCAGGGAGGGGTCGTCCGCTTGCATGGCTAAACCGTCCAACAGTTGAAAACCCTCAATCGGATCGATACGAAGGGTGGTGAACATTGCATCCAGAAAACTGCCCCCACCTGCGATCTCAACGTTCACTTGCTGCTGCTCGAGAAGCTTTTGCACTGTTTCCTCTGCGACAAGCGGATGACCAGGTACAGCATACACCAGTTCGCCATCGCCTTTACCGGCTTCTTCAAGTAAACGTTCGGTGATCCGTTCGTACACTTCGCTGAAATTCGATTCTTCTTCATATACGTGGTCGAAACTGATGAAATTGACGCCTTCATCCGCCAGTTTCGTCACCAGGGGATGGTCCAGGGTGCGGATCCAGACGGTTTTTGCCTGCGTGAGCTCCCGGTATATGCCAAGGCTCAACTGCTCCAGCTCCCCCGGACCAAGACCGAGTATTTTAATTGATCCCATTTGCCTCATCCTTTTCATCCGTTATCTTTATTGTAATGGTGCCAGAAACGGCTGTTCTGTTAGTTCTTATAAGGAAGCCGCGATCCGATCAGTGGCAGCATGGACCAGGTGGCCTCGTCGAAAAGACGGATGCGCCAGATCATCAAAACGAAAATCACGGCACCCAGCACTGCAGCGCCCACCCCTGTGACCAAAGCCTCACTTCGCACCGGATCTGCGCCAAAGAAGTACCGTCCTGCTGCTTCGACCCCGAAAGCACCGATTGCCATGACCACAAGGGATAAGACCCATTTCGAGGTAAACCCCGGGCTGACGCCCGTAAACCAATCATCTTTGCAGAGCGCGATCGTCACCATCACCGCCATGAACACGAGACCCGTGACCGATGCCACCGCTGCACCGATAATCCCGAAAACCGGGATCAAGAGAACATTCAATAGACCCTTTACCGCGAGACCGGACAGGAGCCACTTTGCCGGCCTTCCAGATTGATCCAGTGCGTGCCAGAGTACCGCAACCGTCATAAACAGGGCACCCGGTAAAATACTCAGACTGGCAATGCGAAGCGCGGTATTCCCTGCCTGGTCCATAAACAGCATCGTATTCACTGACGGCATGATCACAGCGAGTCCAGCGGCAGCCGCACCGCCAAACACAAGGCAGATGGCGACGGCCCGGTGGATCTCCTGCTGCACCCCCGTGCGGTTTCTTGCTTCAAACAACCGGGATACGACCGGCACCACAGCATAGGAGAAGACCGTTGTCACGACGGCACCAAATTGAATCAGCGGCCAGGAACGGTCATAGATACCTTTGAACGCCGCGGCATTGACATGTGCTTCTCCTGAAGCAACAAGCCCCCGGTAGACCGTGAACGCATCCACCAGTTGAAAAGAGACCAGCGCCAATGCACTCAACGAAACGAAGAACCCCCCTTTGATCAGCGTGATCAGATCCTTTTTCCAGGCCTTCGTTACGATCGGCTGCCCGCTGCGGTACAGGGCCTCCGTAAACAAGGGATCGGTGCGCTGCATGCGTAACATCAGCCAAACGGCGCCGCCCAGTCCCCCGGCGAAGGCGCCGGCTCCTGCGGACACGCCGGCCTCATAGGCCGATCCTCCCTGCCAGGTGACCCATCCGGCCAACAGCAGGATCACCGTCACCCTGAGCACTTGTTCCAGCACCTGGGAAGCCGCTGATGGTCCCGTACGCCCCATGCCCTGAAAGACCCCTCTGTGAAAAGCCAGAACCGGAATGACGAGAAAGGGCAAACTCATCCAGCGCATCGGACCGGCGAGGGCCAGGTCTCCCATCACCCAGGCGAGCCCCGGAGCACTGAGCCAGACGAGGACCGCCGCCAGCAGATGAAGCACAATCAGGGTCAGATACAAGAACCTGAACCGTGCCGCTCGTTCTGCAGCTGATGCAGTCCGGCTGTCCCCCATCATCGTAGCCAGCACAAGCGGATAGCCGTATGCACCCAGCACCAGCGCAACCCCGTAGAGGGGATACACCTGCTGGTAGACGTAAAAGCCGGCGTCACCGGTCATGTTTTGATACGGCACTTTGTAGAGTGCACTCAACATTTTAGCGAGAAGGGCAGCCAGCGACAGCCACATGGCCCCCTTAAGCCAGGTTTCTTTGGCGGTTGGATCAGCCATGGGTGACCGGTGATTTTTCGACTTCGTCCAATCGTGACAAAACCTGTTCAAGCAAATGGAGGAAGGTGCTGTCATCCAACGATTTTGTGCGAATATGAATGGTGATCCCTTTCCCGTCAGAAGAAAGGCTCATGTGCTTACTGAGCTGATTGACCAGGGTGAACAGTCTCGCACCATCGATAGCGCCCGCCCGCTCCTCGCTGAGGACGACTTTGCACTCGTTGTTTTTCTCTGCAATGGAGACAACTTCTTCTTGCCTGGCGTACAATTTGATTTTTGCAACGCTGATCAACAGTTCAACCTCGGTCGGGTATTCCCCGAAGCGGTCGATCAGTTCCACTTGCACCTCTTCGACGTCAGCAAAAGATTGCACGCCTTTGAACTTTTTATACATATCAATTTTCTGCTTGGAATCTCCGATGTAAGATTCAGGAATATACGCATCGACTTGAATTTCCAGATCGATGTCCGGCTGCGCGTCTTTCGTTTCGATGTGCTCAACGGTGCCGTCGATTTCATCTTTTCGTTCATCAATGGCTTCTTTCAGCATTTTCGAGTAGAGATCGAAACCGACGGAAGCGATGAAGCCGTGCTGTTCGGCACCGAGAAGATTCCCCGCACCCCGGATCGACAAGTCCCGCATGGCGATCTTAAAGCCTGATCCGAGCTCGGTGAATTCTTTGATGGACTGCAGCCGTCTCTCGGCCACTTCCGTCAGCACCTTATCCCGCTGATGGGTGAAATAGGCATACGCCACCCGGTTCGAGCGGCCCACACGGCCCCGGAGCTGATAGAGCTGTGAGAGGCCCATGCGGTCTGCCTCCTGAATGATCAGGGTGTTCACGTTCGGAATGTCCACACCGGTTTCAATGATCGTCGTCGTCACCAGGACATCGGTTTCCCCTTCGAGGAAATCGAGCATCACCGCTTCGAGCTGTCCTTCTGACATTTGCCCGTGGGCAAACGCCACGTTGGCATCAGGGACCATCATGGCAATGCGGTCTGCTACCATTTCAATGTCCTCCACCCGGTTGTACAGATAAAAAACCTGTCCTTCCCGGGCCAGTTCCCGTTCGATTGCTTCACGGACGAACGCATCGTTATGCTCTACGACATACGTCTGAACCGGGAACCGGTTTTCCGGAGGTGTTTCAATGACCGAGAGATCCCGGACGCCGAGCATGGACATGTGCAGGGTTCTTGGGATCGGTGTGGCGGTCAATGTTAAGACATCCACATTCGCTTTCAGCTGCTTGATCTTCTCTTTATGGGTGACCCCGAATCGCTGTTCCTCGTCCACGACCAGAAGGCCGAGATCCTTGAACTTCACGTCTTTCGACAGCACACGGTGCGTCCCGACGACAATATCGCATGTACCTCTCTGAAGGGCTTCCGTGGTTTCCTTCAGCTGCTTTCGGGTGCGAAACCGGCTCATCAAACCAAAAGTGATTGCGAAGTCCTGAAACCGTTCACGGATGGTTTCATAATGCTGCTGGGCAAGGATCGTTGTCGGAACGAGGATCGCCACCTGTTTGCCATCCATAATCGCTTTAAAGGCAGCTCTTAAGGCCACCTCCGTTTTCCCGTACCCGACATCGCCGCATAGAAGCCGGTCCATCGGCTGGTCCTGCTCCATGTTATTCTTGATTTCTTCAATGGCCTGCAGTTGATCTTCTGTTTCTTGATACGGGAAGGTCGATTCGAATTCCCGCTGTTCAAGCCCGTCAGGGGAAAATGCAAATCCGCGGCTGTTTTGCCGTTTGGCATACAGCTTAATCAGGTCATCCGCAATGTTCTGAACGGAAGCCTGCACTTTTTTCTTGACCTTTTTCCATTCGCTTCCCCCGAGAGAATAGAGCTTCGGATCTTTATCTTCACTGGCAACATATTTCTGCACCTGATCAATCTGATCCACCGGGACATACAGCTTGTCATTCCCTGCGTATGAGATGTGCATGTAATCCTTATGAACCGGACCGACCTGCAGGGTTTCGATCCCGAGGTATTTCCCGATGCCGTGATTGACATGAACCACCCAGTCGCCGACCTTCAGCTCTGAATAATTCTTGATCCGCTCTGCGTTGGAGAGCTTCTGACGTCGTTTTGGCTTGCGGGATTTCTTCGTGAAGACATCCTCTTCAGCAATGACAACCAACCGGTGCATCGGGAGCTCAAACCCGCTGTGCAGCATGCCCTGAATGATGACTGCTTTCCCCTTCACCGGTTCACCATCCGAATCGATAAAGGCTGCTTCGATCTCGTAATCATCGAGAACCCGGTTCAGCCTGGAGGCCCGCTCCCCATCGCTAGAAACGAACACAATCGCGTAGCCTGCTTCCTTCCAGCGGGTTACTTCGTTTTTTAACAGATGGATCTGGCCATGGAACTGTTGCATGCTTTTGGTCTGAATGGTAAAGGTATGATCCGGCGCCACCTGAGGAAGCTGACGGCCAAACAGCATCGTATAAAGCTTCTGCTGCGTTGCCTGCGTCATCAGGTCTTCAATCACCTCAGAAACAGGCAGATCATGAACCATCGCACCTTGGGCAATCATCGTTGTCATCCAGTCCGCTTCTTCTTGCTCAAGCGTCTGAGCCGTCTCCTGTACCCGGTTCCACTCGTCAAGAACGATGAGACAATCTTCAGGCGTATAGTCCACCAGCGTTGCAGGAGCATCAAACAACAGCCTCATGTATTTGTAGATGGCATCAAAAAACTGCCCGTTTCTCAGGCGGTCAATCTCTTCCCCGATATTCTGGACCATCGCCTCCTGGATTTGCTCGTCCTTCAAGCGCTTTAAACTTGCGGCAAGTTTCCCTTCCAGTTTGTCCGCACCTTGCACCAGTTCTTCTTCGGTAACAAGAATTTCACGGGCAGGACCCACAATCACGTTGGGCATTTCCTCCACGGAAAGTTGGGTTTCCACGTCAAAAAGACGAATTGAATCCACCTCTGTATCAAACAGCTCAATGCGCACCGGGTGTTCTTCCGTCAGCGGATAGATATCGATGATGCCACCGCGCACGCTGAATTCCCCGGGAGAAGAGACCATCTGCGCCCGGGTATAGCCCATATGCACGAACTGTTCGAGAACCGTGTCAAAGTCGACATCTTCCCCCGTTGCGAAAGCCAACTGCTCTTCATACCACCGTTTTGGCGGTGTCAACAGCCTTCGTACGCCAGCCACCGGTGCAATCACGATCCTTTTTTCACCAGCGCTCCACTCATTGAGAACCTCGAGACGCTGCCCGCGCATTTCCGGACTGGCCACGGCAATCTCTGAAGAGATCAGCTCGTTTGCTGGATACAAAAGGACTTCGTCCGTTGTCAGTACCGTGATCAGATCATCATAAAGTTTCTGCGCCTGGAAGAGGTTATGGGTCACGACCAGCTGGGAGCGACCAGTCCGTCTGAACATCGCAGCGAGGTGCATGGCCCTTGCGGAACCGCTGACACCTATAAGAGACTGATCTCCTGTACGCTGTTCAATGCCTTTGATTACCTGTTCCAATTCATCTGTAGCCATCAGGCTGTTCAGTAAACCTTTCAACTGCATTACCACCTTTTATCGCAGTACCAACTGCATTGTTCATGACTTCTTAAAATGGTGAAAATGCTTTGACATCAAGACTGCCAAAGCGTCATTCCTCTTCATTCGATTACGGCTTCTTGTTAAAGTCATTCATCACCAGGGTAAAATCGTTTGTCAGCCACGATTCCACCGCGTCCGCTGCCTGCCGGATTGCGCCGTCCACCGCTGTGCGGTCATCCGGTGAAAAACGGCCGAGCACATGATCGGTTACGGTTTTCCCTGGTTCAGGACGGCCGATGCCGATCCGGATCCGGTTAAAGTTTTTTGAATCGAGGTGGTCCATGGTCGAGCGGATCCCGTTATGGCCCCCGTGTCCCCCTTTGGACCGAAGTCGGATCGTCCCTGGTTCGAGATCCAGATCATCGTAAATGACGAGAATGTCCTCAGGTGGAATATCATAGTACTTTGCAAGCTGTCCAATGGACTCTCCGGACAGGTTCATGAACGTCATCGGCTTTAACAGGGTCATTTTGCCTTGTGCTGTTCTTGTTGTTCCGAATATCCCTTTAAACTTACTTTGATCAAGCGGGATGCCCAGCTGATCGGATACGCGATCAATCACCTCGAAGCCGACATTGTGACGGGTCCGCTCATATTTCTTTCCCGGGTTGCCCAGGCCAACTGCCAGTTTCATCATCGACTGCTCCTTTGTTGTTCATTGAGTTAGCTTCATGTGTGAAAACAAGGCTGTCTCGGGTATGAGACAGCCTTCACAGTGTTGTAATCACCGGTTTTCTAAAGATCTTACAAGCTTATTCTTCAGTTTTTTCTTCGTTCTCTGTGCCGCCTTCTTCTTCCTCACCAGCTACCAGTTCAGGCTCGTCGCCTTCTTCTTCTTCAGCCGGCTCTTCTTCAGGCTCCTCAGTTGGTGGTACGATGGATACGACCATTTCATCAGGATCGTTGTTGAACTCGAACCTCGCACCGCTCTTCAGGTCTTTCACGAAGATGGAATCGCCGATTTCAAGAGATTCAACGTCAACATCAATGCTGTCAGGAAGCTCTTTTGGAAGGGCACGAACAGACAATTCGAATACGCCCTGCTGGAGAACGCCGCCATCTTTAACACCTTGTGCTTCACTGACCACGTTTACCGGCACATCTGCGTCCATTTCAACTTTCATGTTGGCCGCGTAGAAATCAATGTGGATATATTGATTTTTAATCATATCGTACTGGATGTCGTAAATCATCACATCCGTCTTTTCTCCTTCAATGTCAAGACTGAACACACCCGTTTTTCCTTCATTACGGTATGTCTTGATAAAATCAATTGCTTCGATTTGAATCGGCAGATTACCATATTCTTTACCGTAAACGACTGCAGGAATTCCGCCTTCCTTACGGATTGATGTTAATGTAGATCCTTTCGATTCTTTTCTTGGTGCTGCTTTCAATACTGTTGCCATGTCAAAATCACCTCATCATTTTTTCATATCATATCATGTTTCCTCTTTCGTGAGCAACTAAACCCCGAAATTCACATTTCTTCTATCAGTCAAACAGATTGCTGACGGAGCGGTCTTCAAATACGTGCACGATGGCCTTACCGAGTAAATCGCCAACAGATAGTTGCAGAATTTTATCGATTCTTTTCTCGTCGGGGAGCGGAATGGTGTTGGTGACGACGAGTTCCTTGATCTCCGAATTCTGTATCCGTTCGATTGCCGGACCGGACAGAACCGGGTGCGTACTGCATGCATACACGGCTTTCGCGCCATTTTTCTTCATGGCATTTGCAGCAAGCGTCATCGTTCCGGCTGTATCGATGATGTCATCAATAATAATCGCTGTCTTTCCCTCGATGTTCCCGACAATGTTCATGACTTCCGACATGTTCGGTTTCGGCCGGCGCTTGTCAATAATCGCTATCGGTGCTTTCAACCGGTCCGCCATCTTTCTCGCCCGGACCACACCACCGTGATCCGGTGAAACAATGACGATGTCTTCAAGATTCTTTTTCTCAAAATGGTTCGCAAGGATCGGCACACCGATCAGCTGATCGACGGGGATATCGAAGAAGCCTTGGATTTGTGACGCGTGCAGATCAAGGGTAATGACCCGGTCAGCACCCGCAGTTTCCAGTAAATTAGCGATCAGTTTTGCCGTAATCGGCTCGCGGGAACGGGACTTTCTGTCCTGGCGTGCGTAACCATAATACGGGATGACCACATTGATTGTTCGAGCGGACGCGCGTTTTAACGCATCGATCATGATCAAGAGCTCCATAATGTGCTCGTTCGCAGGTGAACTGGTGGATTGAATGATAAAGATATCACACCCGCGAATACTTTCTTCAATATTAATCTGGATTTCTCCGTCACTGAAGCGGGTCACCGAACATTTCCCGAGATTGACGCCGATCGTTTCGGCAATCTCCTCTGCCAGACCTGGATTGGAATTCAGTGTAAATACCTTCAAATGCTTATCCCCGTAATTGGCCATCGTTAAAAAACCTCCATCGTTTTTCGTTAGACTCTCGTCATGACTCATGCGTTATTTCTTTTTGTAGCCTTCTTTATTCGATTGACGGGCTCTCGCAATGCCGAGCGCTTCTGAAGGGACATCGTCGGTGATGGTAGAGCCCGCGGCTACGTAAGCTCCTTCGCCGACGGTTACCGGCGCGATCAGATTCGCATTGCAGCCGATAAAGGCGCCGTCTTCAATCGTTGTCAGAAACTTGTTTTTCCCGTCGTAGTTGACGGTAATGGACCCGCAGCCGACGTTGACACCTTTACCAATCTCCGCATCACCCAGGTAGCTGAGATGCGAAGCCTTACTGCCATTGCCCATGGACATCTTCTTAAGTTCCACAAAGTTCCCTACGCGCACATCATCACCCAAATCCGTTTCCGGGCGCAGGTGAGCAAACGGTCCGATGTTCACCCGGCTGCCGATTTTGCTGTGATGAACGGTAGACTGCCGGATCACAGAATTGTCCGCCACCTCACTCTCTTCCACAACGGTTTGCGGTCCGATATGGCAGTTGGAACCGATCGACACCCGGCCTTTGATCATGCAGCCCGGTTCAATCACAGTATCTGCACCGATCACCGCATCACTGGAGATGTAGGTCTGTTCAGGGTCGGTCATCGTGACCCCTTGAGTCATCCAGTGCCGGTTAATCCGGCGCTTCATCCATTTCTCTGCTTCACTTAAAGCAATCCGGTCGTTGACCCCCATTGTCTCATGAAAGTCTTCAGCAATATAGGCAGAAACCGTTTCCCCTCTGCTCTGCAGAATCTCAATCACATCAGGCAGATAATATTCGCCCTGGACATTGTCGTTATCAACATGATTGAGCGCATCGAACAAGGCATGGTTATCAAAGACATACGTCCCTGTATTGATTTCTTTTACGCGACGTTCTTTATAGGTTGCATCCTTATGTTCCACGATCCGTTCCACCTGATCGCCGTCATTGCGAAGGACGCGACCATAACCTGTCGGATCATCGGCCGTTGCTGTCAAAATTGTCGCTTTCGCTTTTGTTTCTTCGTGATGCGCCATCAGCGAAATCAGGGTGTCCGCCGTTAACAGTGGTGTGTCACCGCTGACCACGAGGGTCGTCCCTTCTTTTTTTCCGATCACTGACTCGGCCTGCATAACAGCGTGACCGGTTCCGAGCTGTTCTTCCTGAATGGCATAGCTGACACGATCGCCAAGCTGATTCTTCACTTTTCCGGCTCCGTGACCGACAATCGTCACCACATCATCCACGTCACAGGCATTCAGCTGATCCACGACATGCTGGACCATCGGTTTACCGCAAACGGGGTGCAACACTTTATACAATGAGGATTTCATCCGGGTACCTTTACCAGCAGCCAGAACGACTGCAAATCGATTTTTCATCATGTAACCTCCAAGGCCTTAAATTCCATACTGAATATATCTCATATTGCCGATGATTTCAAGGTTCTGAGGCGATGTCAGACCAGGAAATCTGAAAGCACGCAAAAAAAGACGCGGATCCTGATGAACAGGATTCGCGCTGTCTGTACCTGCATCAGCGAATCTTTCTTACGAATGCAAGGTTTCTGAGCGTTCGAGAGGCGTCTGTTTCGAATCCTTTTCCTGATCATACGCTTCGAGCACAGCCGACTGAATCTTCGCTCTGGAATCCGAACAGATCGGGTGGGCAATCTCCCTGAAGTCACCATCCGGAGTCCGCTTACTGGGCATCGCCACAAACAAACCGTTATCGCCATCAATCACACGGATGTCATGAACAACGAACTCATCATCGATCGTGATCGACGCAATCGCCAGCATCCGGCCACCATCTCCCGTTCTGCGCAGTCTTACATCTGTTACGTTCATTACCTGTCACCACCTTCAGCAAAAAACTCTTGGGGGCTGAAATTCTACTCTATCCACACATATTTCGATAACCCTTTCGAATTCCCTGCATGAAACAGAAAATTAAGCAGATTTTTTTGCTAAATTGTGACAAATATGTTCAAAAAGTGACGTACGTCACGTCCTTAAAGTAAATTGCCGCGTTCGACGGTGATTTTCCGCTCCTTCACATCAACGGCAGATAGTTTGGTCAGGGAAATGTAATCCGACACCAGCTTCTCCTCTTCATGCACTGCTTCGGTCAGAACTGCCACACCCGCCACCGAGGCATTGAATTCCTCTGCAAGGTCCATCATGCCGCGTATGGTTCCTCCGGCCTTCATAAAGTCATCGATGATCAGCACATGCGCCCCTGCTTTGAGGCTTCTTCTGGCAAGTGACATCGTCTGGATCTGTTTTTTCG
Source organism: Salisediminibacterium beveridgei (assembly GCF_001721685.1). Lineage (GTDB taxonomy): Bacteria > Bacillota > Bacilli > Bacillales > Salisediminibacteriaceae > Salisediminibacterium > Salisediminibacterium beveridgei. The sequence goes on from NZ_CP012502.1 coordinate 3,524,589, forward strand.
ATCCGGATACGTAATTGATGCTGACGATGGAGCCTTCCGTGATACGCTGTTCATGACGTACGATGCTGACCGGAACATTCAGCAGGTGCGCCACTGCGTAAGCGAGCGGGATTCCTTTCGTAGCCATGGTCATGATGGCATCCACCCCGGTATTCCGGTAATGAGAGGCGAGAATACGGGCCATCTCGTTCATCACTTTCGGGTCGCCGATGATGTCCATCATATACAGGTAGCCGCCCGGCAGAATCCTGCCTGGATCTTCCAGCCTTTCACACAAGGCATCCACCTGACGAAAGGCTTCCGCCTCACCCGTCATCGGGATAAAACGAACTCCGCCGGTTGCCCCTGCAGAAGTCTCGACTTTCCCTAACTGCTTTGCTTCGAACGTTTCTTTCACGATACCAATGTCCTCACTGATCGATGACTTGGCGGATTGGTATCGATCAGAGAAAAAAGTTAACGGAACGAGCTGATGCGGATGCTGCAATAAGTACTGTGTCATATCCACCAGTCGTCCACTGCGACGAAATTTCATGAGAACCTCCTCAAATGACGGATTCAATCACGGAAAATATAGCGTAAAACCCGAATGTTTTAATTATAATGTACCATTTATATCCGGAAATCACAAGAAAGACCGGGGACAAAGTTGTCCCCGGTCTTCGTGCATCCTCACCCTCTTACTTAAAGCCGATGTTTTTCACCAATCAGCCTCACCAGGAATACCTGATCCATAAATCCACGAAGTGTATTATAGAGCTTCGTCGCCTTCTGATCACTGGCAATGAGTGAGAATACCGTTGGTCCGCTGCCGCTCATGACCGTACCATCCGCTCCGGATTCCCGCAGCCGCTTTTTGATTTTCCTGACCTCCGGAGCCAGTTCAAATGTCACAGGCTCCATAACGTTTTGCAGCCGGCTGCAGATGCCGGGGTAATCGTTGTCCCTGATCGCATGGATCATGCCTGCCGTATCCGGATGGTCCATCTCTTCGATTTGCAATCGTTTATAAATATCCTTTGTGGATACACCCTGACGAGGTTTAGCGAGGAGTACATAAACCTTGGGCGGCGAATCGATAAAAGTCAGTTTTTCGCCTCGCCCCCTTGCCACAGCCGTTCCACCGTACACACAAAACGGCACGTCCGAACCGATCTTCAGGCCCTCTTCCGCCAGTTCATCAAGTGTAAGACCGAGTTGCCAGAGTTTGTTCAACCCCCTCAGGACAGCTGCCGCGTCGGTACTGCCGCCTGCCAGGCCGGCCGATACAGGGATCACTTTGTCAATGACAATCCGTACACCTGTTGAAATACCATAGCGCTCTTTCAGAATTTTCGCCGCCTGATAAGCAAGGTTATTTTGATCTGTTGGCAAAAGACCATTTTCCACCTGAATTTCAATCCGGTCTGTCTTCAAAGAATAGAGGTGAATCCGATCCGCCAGATCGATTGTTGTCATGATCATTTCCACTTCATGATAGCCGTCATCACGTTTATGGAGTACATCCAGGGTCAGATTGATCTTTGCCGGAGCTTTCTCTGTTACACACACTTGCATCACCATCTTTTACAGTCAAATAAGTTCCATCTTAATACAGTTTATCACGTCTGACAAGAGCTGTCTGAAACATTCCTGTATGCATGAAAAAACGGTTATTCAATAAGAAACAACCCTCGCGAGGGTTATTTTCAGCCTTATTGAATAACCGTTATTTTGCGTATCCGCCTGCACGGGCTTACGCTGTTACATTTTTTCCGGAATTGAAAGGGTTACTGATTCTGTCAGGAGATCTGCATAGCTGTAAGACATGCGCTCGATCGGGTATTTGTCCCGGTCCAGTTTAACGGTGAACACACTCGGATAAACACTTTCGAGCATTCCTGAACGCTCGATCGTTTTTTTACGTCCACCATTTGCGCAAATTGTAACTTCCTGACCTACATAACATTCGATTGATCTTTTGATATCTGCCAGCGTTTTCTTAGCCATCCACGACACCTCACTTAGTAAAATCATAACACAATCACAGGTGAGTGTCAATAAAAACTAAAATTATAACAACCGTGTCAAACCGTGTCAATAGAATGAAACTAAATAACCTCAGAATGTGCTGATTGCCCTGACAGACCTTCCAAACCTTTACTAATTACCCGTTTTCATATAAAAAGCATCACTGATCCTGGCGAATTCTTCTATGGAAATCGTCTCCGCACGGCGAACCGGATCGATGTCCTGAGAGTGTAGTATAGCTGCGGTTTCTGCCTTCGTGAGCCGGTCTTTAAAATAAGTGGACAGATTGTTGAGCACTGTTTTTCGACGCTGTGTAAAGGCTCCTTGGATCAAAGCGAAAAAATAAGCCTCGTCGATGACCTCCACAGGCGGTTTGTCCCTTTTCGTCAGACGCAAGATGGCTGAATCCACATTCGGCTGCGGCACAAAGACTGTTTTGGAAACGTGGAATACGGTTTCCGCTTCTGCATAATACTGGACCGCAATCGAGAGGGACCCGTAGTTCTTTGATCCAGGCACCGCTGCAATGCGCTCTGCCACTTCCTTTTGCATCATCATCACCATCACGCGGACGGGCAGTTCCTCTTCAAGCAGCTTCATCATAATTGGTGTCGTCACATAATACGGCAGGTTGGCAATGACGGCGAGGTCTTGCCCCTTCTTGAAAACCCGTTCCACATCACGATGAACATCGGCTTTTAATACATCCCCGTGACACACTTCCACATGAGGATAATCAGACAGGGTATCTTGCAGGATCGGCAAGAGGCGCTGGTCGATTTCATAGGCCAGGACGCGTTCTGCGACCTTCGCTGACTGTTCGGTCAGCGCACCGATCCCCGGTCCGATTTCAATGACACCCGATTCCCCGGTGATCCCGGCTGCTTCCACAATATTTCTCAGGACATTCGGTTCAATCAGAAAATTTTGTCCAAGACTCTTTTTAACTTTAAAGCCGTAAGCTTCAAGGATGGCTTTCGTTCTTGTTGGTGTGGCAATCTCTTTTTGGCTCATTCATTCTGCTCCTTCTCCAACTGTTTCATGGCAACTTCAAATTCTTCCACTGAAATCCGGAATTGTTCCAATCGTTTCACCAGCTGTTTACTGTTATTGTAGCCGATCCCGAGCAGTTCTCCAACCTGCTCCCTGCGTTTCTTTGCATCAGCTCCTGCGATCAGTCCAGCTTCCATCAACCGTGAAAATGGAACGGGGTCGAAGTCCGCCGGCAGCTCCATAGTGCTGCTCCTCGCAGCATTGAGCGCTGCTTTCAATGCAGCAAAACCGGCGTGCTCGATTCCCACCTTCCGCTTCTTGTGGTCAGTTGCATCAGCCTTCGGCAAGAACGCATGTGCACACCCCGGGACTTCCTGATCAATCACTTTCCGTACCTTCTCACCCGGGAAATCCGGATCGGTAAATACGATGACTCCTCGACGTTCAAGGGCCAGGGCAATCCGTTCCAAAATGACTTCAGGGATTGCCGAGCCGTTCGTTTCTATCGTATCACAGTCAAACCAGCGCTTCAGTGTCAAGGTGTCGTTCTTTCCTTCGACGACGATCATTTCCTCGATTCTTATTTTTTCAACCATTCCAAGTCCCCTCCCTTAGCTCAGATAACCCATCCTGCAGAATATCCGGCCTGTTGCCAAACGGGTGGGCAACAGGTAGGATATTCTGCTTATACTTCAATCCTTTAGCGAACTTAAACAGTCCGAATTCAGTGAGAAAAAAAGGTACAGGCGCTTTGCCTGTACCTTAATCTTTATGATTTGATTAATCCAGTACCCGGACTCTGACCGACTGACGGCCGAAAGACAGGGCGTTACTTCTGTCAGGCATGAAGATGTCGATCTTGCGGCCTTTTATCGCTCCACCTGTATCGGCGGCCAGGAACGTTCCCCGGCCTTCGACTTCAACACGGGAACCCAGCGGAATCACGCTCGGATCCACAGCGATTACCCGGGAATTCGGGTTGGCACGCAGGTCAATACCTGTGCGGGTCACGCCGGAACAACCGTTGCAATACGCAGTGTAAGCTGTTGCCGTGAAATTCATCCATTCTCCACCGGAGGAAGAAGAGCCTCCTCCGTTGCCACTGCGGGAAACAGTTTGCTGCGTTGAACGGGTACCGACTGCAACGACACGGTCCTGGCTCTCAGAAACCACTTCTTCGTCGATCAGTTCACGGGATACCTCTTCACCGTCTTCAAAAATCACTTCATAGTGCTTTTCTTTCTTACCTTCTTCACCGGATTCAAGTACTTCTTCGGTGCCTCGATCAAGGGAAGAATCATTTTCAGTCACCGTTCCGTATGAAATGCTCTCTTCGACAATATCTGTAACCTTCTCCACACGTACGACCTGCACTTCGCTTTCTTCCGTCAACGCTTCGTCCTTCTCAGGCTCCACACGATCGAGTTCATCCAGTTCAATTCCCTGATCATTCAGGAAATCTTCCACTGTAGTGGATGTCGTCCACACATCTTCCGTTTCCCCGTCGCTGGTAACAGCTACCGGGAATGCTTCTTCAAATGTGACTGTCATGCCGCTTTCAAGTTCAGCGTCAAGAGCCGGTTCCACTTTGTCGTGTTCGCCGATCTCCTGATTCATGTCTGAAAGCAGATCTGCCACCGTGCTTTCAGTTGTCCACACGGTTTCATCTTCTTCGTCGATCGTAACCTGAATTTCCTGTGCTTCTTTATAAGTGACTGTCATTGTGTCTGTGATTGGTGTGTCTGCAGCTGGTTGTACCAGGTCGTGTTCCTTGATTTCGATATCCTGTTCATTCAGAACATCTTCAACATTTTGGGCATGTGTGTACACAACAGCTTCCTCGCCATCAATCTCAACGGCAACTTCAGCTTTGGTCACTTCCATAAGGACCAGTGCGATAATACCCGAAAACATGAGGATCCCAACGACTGATACGGCAAACGTTCGTAGCGAGAAATGCTCTGACGCTTGCTTAATTTTCTGGACCATAAAAAGAATCCCTCCTTTACGAGACCGAATTATACGCCCGCACCTATCCCAAAGTCAACATCAATCCTGTGAAAAATTGTTGATTCATTTTCAAGCCTTGTCCCCCAAGGCTTCCGCTATATGTTAAATTTAGATTACAATAGACGCAAACATCTTGCTATTCAGTATATTTAGTTCTTAAGTCTCTTATAAATAGTAAAAAGAGGCTCTCTAGGCGCCCCTTTTTACGTCGATATACCGAATAATTTGTGAGCATTCTCCGTCGTTTGACGGGCTACTTCTTCGTATGTCATATCCCGAAGCTCAGCTATCTGTTCTGCAACCAATTTGACATAGGCAGGTTCATTGCGCTTCCCGCGATACGGGTGAGGCGCGAGGTACGGCGCATCGGTTTCCACCAGCAGCCGGTCCATCGGAACCGCCTTGGCGACTTCCTTCGGGCGTCTGGCATTTTTAAACGTCACCGGCCCGCCAAGTGAAATATGAAAATTCATCTTCAGGCACTGTTCGGCAATTTCCACACTGCCTCCAAAACAGTGCATGATCCCGCCGATCTCCTTGGCTTCTTCTTCTTTCAACAGATCGACAATGTCCTGATCTGCCTCCCGGTTATGGATAATCACCGGCAGATTCACCCGTTTGGCAAGGGCAATCTGTTTACGAAACGCGTCTTTTTGCACGTCCTTCGGTGATTTGTCCCAGTGGTAATCGAGTCCCGTCTCACCAATGGCTACCACTTTCGGGTGTGCAGCCAGTTCTTCAATCCATTGAAGACGCTCGTCCGTTAAATCGATCGCATCCACAGGGTGCCAGCCGACAGCCGCATACAAAAAGTCAAAGCGTTCCACCAGTTCCATTGCGATCCTGATGGTCTTCTCATCAAAACCGACGACCACCATTTCCTGGACATCCGCTTCCTGTGCTCGGGCAATCACTTCATCAAGATCCTCAACGAATTGATCCGCATTTAAATGCACGTGGGTATCAAAAAGCATATCATTTCCCTCCAAAATGGATTATTTCACTTGAGAACCATTGGGCAGGTGATCCGATACTGTCGCGAGCGTCAGCTTATCACCGCATGACCCCGCCAGGATCATCCCCTGTGACAGTTCTCCGCGGAGTTTCACTGGTTTTAAGTTGGACACACAGATCACCTTTTTGCCAATGATGTCTTCCGGGCTGTAATGTTTGGCAACGCCTGCGACTACCTGTCGCTTTTCATAGCCTAAATCCAGCTGGACTTTCAAGAGCTTATCTGCTTTTTTTACCTTTTCAGCAGCGATCACCTCCGCTACACGCAGATCCACTTTTGTAAAATCATCAATCGTGATTTCATCCACTTCCGGGGCTTCCACCGTTTCTTCAATTGTTTCGTGATCTTCCGCCTTTGCGGCACCCCCCATCATGTTCACGATCGCCTTCACTTCTTCCTCGGAATCAAGACGTGGGAATATGGGCTCTCCTTTTTCAACCACTTTTTGTCCCGAAGGCATCCGCCCAAAATCACCAAGGGTTTCCCAGCTTGTCAGGTTCTCAGGTACATTGAGCTGCTTTTGCATGTCTCCCGGCGTTTTTGTCATAAACGGCTGAAGCATGATGGAAACCTGTCTCAGTGATTCCACCAGGTGATGCAGCACGGAACCGAGCTGCTCTTTTGCTGTCGGATCCTTGGCAAGAATCCAAGGCTGGGTTTCATCAATATACTTATTCGAACGGCTGATCAGCTGACCAATGGCCGTGAGCGCGACAGAAAACTGCATGTTTTCCATAGACTCTTCCACCTTATCAACAGTCGCTGTCAAAAGCTCCGTCAGGCTTTCATCATAAGATGTGGCGTTCTTGACATAGTCCGGAATCACTCCGCCAAAGTATTTGTTCACCATGGCAATCGTCCGGTTGAGAAGATTCCCCAAATCGTTGGCCAGGTCGTAGTTCACCCGCTCCACAAATCCTTCCGGCGTAAATACGCCGTCAGAACCAAACGGCACTTCCCGAAGGAGGTAGTAGCGGAGCGCATCCAGACCGTAGCGTTCGATCAATGGGAGCGGATCCACGACATTGCCTTTCGATTTACTCATTTTCCCATCCTTCATCAAGAGCCAGCCGTGCCCAAATACTTTCTTCGGCAACGGCAGGTCGAGTGCCATCAGCATAATCGGCCAGTAAATTGTATGGAACCTGACGATTTCTTTTCCGACAAGGTGCACATCTGCAGGCCAATGGGACCGGAATAATCCATCGTCATCGGTATCGTAACCGAGAGCAGTGATGTAGTTTGACAAGGCGTCGATCCAGACGTATACCACGTGCTCCGGATCACTCTTCACCGGGACACCCCATGTGAATGATGTCCTCGAAACCGCCAGATCTTCAAGACCCGGCTTAATGAAATTATTGATCATTTCGTTTTTTCTTGATTCAGGCTGAATAAACTCCGGATTCTCTTCATAATATTTCAGCAGACGGTCTGCATATTTACTCATCTTAAAGAAGTAGGATTTCTCCCGGACCTTCTCCACCGCATGTCCGCTGTCGGGACTCTTACCCCCGATCACATTGCCGTCCTCATCGAATTCCTTCTCCTCAAGCTGCAGCTCCGTATAAAAGGTTTCATCCGATACCGAGTACCAGCCTTCATATTCATCGAGATAAATGTCCCCCTGTTGTAAAAAGCGTTCAAATATCTTCTGGACGACATCCTGATGCCGGTCTTCCGTCGTGCGGATGAAATCATCATAAGAGATGTCGAGTTTTTGCCAAAGGTCCTGAATATCTGCGGAGATATCATCCACAAATTTCTGCGGCGACTTCCCGCTCTCCTCTGCTTTTTGCTCGATTTTCTGTCCGTGCTCGTCCGTTCCCGTCAGATAGCGGACATCATAACCCCGCAGCCGTTTATAGCGGGCCATGGCATCGCCAGCCACCGTCGTGTAGGCGTGCCCGATATGGAGTTTGGCACTCGGATAATAGATCGGTGTTGTAATGTAAAACGTTTTCTTTTCTTCACTCATGATTCATGCCTCCAGTATTTTCATTAATTGCTTCCGGTCTCATGTGATCAACCAGACCATCTTTTCATTCATCCATGTCGGTCATCTTTTCTCAAGGCTTTGATAGCATTCATTGTTGAATTCACCCGCTTTGCGAATGTCGATTGCCGGACTGCACTCATCCCTCGGGTGTCGTCGCCTGTCACACATGCAATCAAAATATCAGCAACAAGCTTCAACAAAGCTTTTCTCAAACAAAAAACACTTCCACCCCTGTTCTGGGACGAAAGCGTTGCTTACGTGGTACCACCCGGATTCACCCGCATTATGGATGCAGGCCTCTGGACAGGTGCAACCGACAAACTCGTTGCGCCTGTTTTGCCAAGGTAACGGATGCTGCCGTCTCCCGCTCACTCGTGGTTGAGAGCTTACGGAAGAATCCTCCAAGGACCATATTCAGGGGGCTGCTCATACCGGTTCTCAGCTGACTCCGGCTCTCTGTCAATGCCACACACCCCTTACTCATCCCATCAACGGATTTCGTTTATGAAGCCTTGTTGTTTTCCCTACCTCATGTATAACGAAGCTGTGACCGGATGTCAAGGTTTGCGAAAGATTGTCTGCTGATTTGAGTCGTTTTGCAAATTTTGTCGTTTACAGCATTCCTTTAATTGGGTATAGTTGAACTATCCTCATGAATAATCCTATTTACTGTTAAATACCGCTCACTTTTACTCCTTTAAGACCCTATCGCATCGTGATAAAAAAAGAATTTGACTCGAATTGGAAACTTTGATACAATAAGCAAGTGCGAAATTTGTCGAATGAATTTCGAAAGCGTTTTGATATCAACATGAGGTGAATCAAAAGTCTCGCTTTATGCGAAAAAGAAGGAGGAGAAGGTATGAAATCAACTGGTATTGTAAGGAAAGTCGACGAACTTGGACGGGTGGTTATCCCGATCGAGCTTCGCAGAACCCTGGACATCGCAGAAAAGGATGCGCTGGAAATCTATGTCGACGATGAGCGTATTATCTTGAAGAAATACAAGCCGAACATGACTTGTCAGATGACAGGTGAGGTCTCTGATGATAACCTGTCCATCGCCGGAGGAAAAATCATCCTCAGCCCGATGGGTGCCAAGGAAATCATTAAAGAGCTTGAAGATTACGTTGCCAAAAACGAAGCGTAAATAGTAAGAAGCCCGGACCGTCTTTGCGTCCAGGCTTTTTTATTTCATTTCTCCTTCAAAGGCCTGTTCGAGCTTGCTGAAAGGGTAAGCGCAGTGCGACAACCCGCGTTTCTATTCCTGCTCGTTCACATGATACGCTTGATAAACATCCCGTTTTGGCAGTGAACGCTCCTTGGCCACCTGTTTTATCGCTTCCTTCGAGCGCATTCCTTCATCCACATGATGCGTCACATGGGCTTCTATGCTGAGCGTTTCCCACCAGCTGACTGCCTCATCTGCCCCAAACGTTTCAGCTTCAGCTTTATCGGCTCCTGCCACGAGTACGACGCATTCCCCTTTGATACCCTCTTCTTCCACAAACTTCAGGATTTCTGACACGTGACCCCGTAGTATCGTTTCATATTGTTTCGATATTTCACGGCTGACGACAGCTTTTCGATCACCCAACACGTCCAAAACACCCTTCAGCATGTCTTTTAACCGATGGGGCGATTCGTAAAAGATCAGTGTGGACGGCGCTTTTTGCCAGCTTTCCAACGTTTCTTTTCTTTTTTTCCGGTGCCGATCCAAAAAACCGATAAAGCTGAAGGTTTCGGTCGCCAGTCCTGAGGAAACAAGCGCCGTGATGGCTGCATTGGCTCCAGGAAGGGCATGGATTGGAATATCTTCTTCAATAAACCGTGCCACCAGTTCACTTCCCGGATCCGATATCCCCGGCATGCCCGCATCCGTCACGAGAGCGATGACCTCCCCTGCCAAAGCCCGGTTGACAAGCTCCTGTTCCCGCTCGTACTTGTTATGCTCATGATAGCTGATCAGCGGTGTCGTGATCTCAAAGACGTGGCTCAGTTTCTTCGAGTGCCGGGTATCTTCTGCAGCAATCACATCCGCATCCTGAAGTGTGGTAACAGCCCGGTACGTCATGTCCTGGAGATTGCCGATCGGCGTGGGAACAAGCATCAGCATCCCAACCTGTCTTTCGTTTTCGCCTTTAAATGTCTGCTGTTGTTTCACAAGCGTTCCTCCTCGTCTCCTCTTTCCCTGACGCAATCAGCTGCTCCTTTTGACTTCTCGTCAACGCCTTGATTGCATACTCCCGACGCATTGCCTCGCCTTTGTCCTTCAATATCTCGAGGTACTCGAGTATAAAAGGACCCCGTCCCTTCGTGTATCGGGCGCCTTTCCCCTGCTCATGCATGTTGAGGCGCCTTTTGGGATCGGTTGTATAGCCGGTGTAAAAGCTGTTGTCCTTACAGCGGAGGATGTAGACGTAGCAGTTATCGGTACTCATAATGTTTGGTAAACTCCTTTGTATACTGTTGGCCTTCATCATACACGATTAAAGGTGGCATCGTCGTTAATCCAGGTTGCCCGTCCCGAACAGCTTCGATTAAGACCATATTCGCCTCTTTTTGAATAGAAGGATGGACATAGCGGATCCGTTTCGGGCTGAAACGTTGTCTTGTAAGGATCTCAAAGATCTCCGGCACCCGCTCGGGCCTATGAACCATCGCGAAGCGGCCTTTTGACTTCAAAAGCTTTTTCGCCGTTTCTGAAATGCCTTCGAGTGTGCAGTGTAATTCGTGTCTCGCTATGTCAAATGGATTCTCACAATCGAGATCCGCTCCGTTCATGACAGGAAAATACGGCGGATTACACGTTACCAGATCAAATTGGTTCCAGGGTGCATAATCACCAGCGTTCATCACGTTTCCGTGCATGATTTTGACGCGGTCATCCAGCTGATTCAAGGCCATCGAACGCCGGCTCATCGCAACGAGCTCTTTTTGAATCTCGAGGGCTTCCATATGTACATCGGTCCGCTCCGCCAAAACCAGCGGCACTGCGCCGGTTCCGGAGCAGAGGTCGATGATTCGCCTCGTTTTATTCGTCACCGTGGCAAATTTCCCGAGGAGCACAGCATCCATGGAATAGGAAAAGAGATCCTCCCGTTGCATGATGAACTGTCTTCCCCCAGGAAGCCGGTCGACTCGTTCCTTCATTCCACACATCCTCCATTCATGAACAATGTAACTGTTAAAACGCGCAAGCGCGCCTGTCCCGCAAGGAAGGCGCGCTTATTTCTTATTCAGAAAAGAGAGACAAAACAGACAGTCTCCTTCTTTTCGAATACTGCCATAATGAAGATTGCAAATATGAAATCCTTCCTGATAGAGCCTGGCCAGGTTGTCATACCCTTCACCAAATCCTGCCGTTACCCGGGGTTGCTTTCTGCTAGCTTCTCCCGAGGCAATCTGTCTTTCCGGCTCTTTTTCCGAAAGCTCATTCATCAGCCGCTCCCGCAGATGATCATTTTCGATCTGCAGGTGCGTATTCTCCTCGAGAAGATGGGCGAGCTGATCTTTCAACTCCCCAAGATCCCGATGCAATCCGCCGATTTGTTCTTCCATTTGTCCTACTCGCGCAAACAATTCATTTTTGTTCACGACCGACACACCTCATTACTTTACCTGTTTCGCTTTGACGGCACCTTCTTCAATCAGTTCGTCAAGGGTGAATTCCACAACTTGACCATTCTCCTTGATTTCCACTTTCACCAGCCGCTCGAGCATGTTCAAGCCGACCACTTTCCCACGGCCATAACTGGTATCAAGCTTCTTATACATATCCGGCAGGTCCTTCTTCGCCGTTTCATACATATCGTTCTCGTACTTCAGACAGCACATGAGCCGGCCACACAAGCCGGAGATTTTCGTCGGGTTCAGCGACAGATTCTGATCCTTCGCCATTTTGATGGAAACCGGCTCGAAATCCCCGAGAAACGTCGAGCAGCAGAGCATCCGGCCGCATGGACCAATACCCCCGAGCATTTTCGCTTCGTCCCTTACACCGATCTGACGCAGTTCAATCCGCGTTCTGAACACCGAGGCCAGGTCTTTGACCAGTTCCCGGAAATCGATCCGGCCGTCTGCCGTGAAGTAAAACAGTACTTTGTTCCGGTCAAACGTATATTCCACGTCGACAAGCTTCATGTCCAGTTTATGCTTTTGAATCTTTTCGTGACAGACGTCAAAGGCTTTTGCTGATTCCACCTTGTTTTCCTTCACGATCAATTTATCTTTATCCGTTGCCACCCGGAGCACACTCTTAAGCGGTAGTACAACGTCTTGATCATCCACTTCCTTGACGCCAATGACTGCTTTACCGAATTCCACTCCTCTTGACGTTTCAACGACGACGTATTCATCTTTTTGAATCGCCATATCGCCCGGAGAGAAATAATAGATCTTGCCTGTCTTCTTAAAACGCACCCCAATCACTCGATGCATATCATTTATCCCTCCTGTAACCGAATGAGCATCTGCTCCATCGCCAGCTGCGGGCTGGTGTTGGCGTCAATCCGCCGCTTTGTATCCACCACTGCCTGAAGATGATTTGCCAAGCGCTCTTCGGTGAGGTTCACCGCCTGTTTCCACAGCCGGTCCTCCTGATCCACGTAAACAAGTTCTTCCGGTTGATCCACCTTCAATCTGAGGAGATCCCGATACCAGAGTATCAACAGATCGATGCCCAGCTGCACATCCGGTTTCTCTTTGAAAAAAGGCACCCAATCATCCTGTAAGGAGATCAGGGAATAGCCGGGTCTTGTCACAAGATCATCTAGTAATTGTATCACTTTTTTTCTTGCTTCCGCAATCCAATCTTCTTCTGTCAGTGCGAGTGCTTCATCGAGATTGGCGGTCATTCTTGACAGCAACAGGGCATCTTGTTCTTTTACACCGTGCTCAACGAGACTCTTCACAAACACGTCCGGACTCAGTGGCTGAAAACTCATTACCTGTACCCGGGAAAGAATCGTCTTCAACATCCCTTGCGGTCGCGTCGTTGTCAGAATTGCCAGCGCTTCCCCGTCTGGTTCCTCGAGAAATTTCAGCAGGCTGTTTCCGGCAGATGCGTTCATCCGGTCCGCATCTTTTACGAGATATACCTTTTTCCCGGATTCCATGCCCCGCATACTGAACTCTTTTTTCAAGCCGCGGATCTGATCTACTTTGATAACGGCTCCTTGTGCTTCAATCACGTGGACATCCGGATGGTTCCCTGATGTCACCCGTTTACAATCTGCGCACTCGTTACAAGGTTCAATCCCTGTCCTTTGCCGGCATAGGAAAACCTGTGCCATCAGCTCTGCGATGGCCATCTTCCCCGTTCCTCTGCTGCCTTCAAACAAATAGGCGTGCGCAAGCCGGTCTTTTTCGATCGTCCGTGCCAATATGGCTGAGGCCCGGGGTTGTCTCTGTTTTGCTTCGGTCCAGTCCAAACCCATGGCTACTACTCCTTTTTATCTGCAAGTGATCAGAACTTTTCAAATTGATCCACAGGTAAGACAAATACCGTGGCGCCACCAACTTGAACTTCAACCGGATAAGGGACGTAGGAATCTGCGTTTCCGCCCATCGGTGAGATCGGCGCAACCAGCTGTTCCCTGGATTCGCAGTTCTCCTTGATGATAGTCATGACATTTTCCACATTCTTATCTTCCACACCGATCATGAACGTCGTATTTCCTGCTTTCAAAAATCCGCCGGTGCTTGCCAGCTTTGTTGCCTGATAATCGTGTTCCACCAGTGCATCTGACAGGCGGTTACTGTCTTTATCCTGAATCACAGCCATGATTAGTTTCATCCGTGACGCCTCCCTCTTGAGTTCAACATGGTATTGCACTCATTATAACAAGAAATTCAGTTTACGTATGGTCTTTTTTATGATTTGGCGAGCATTTCCAGTGTCTTGGCAAGCACATCCTCGAAGACAACATCCTCAGAGCGTTCCGCATTGATGACGGTAATTCGCCCTGGCTCCGCTTCAGCAAGCATCAGGTAGGTCCGGCGTACGTCTTCATGAAACGCCATCGACTCCGCGTCCAGACGGTTAAATTCCCGACCTTTGTGATCTCCGATCCGCTTTAAGCCCACTTCCGGGGATACATCAAAGTAAAACGTCTTCCCCGGGTAAAAGCCACCGGTGGCAAAATGATTCAACTCCCTGACATTTTCAATGCCGATTCCTCTTGCACCGCCCTGATAGACGAGGCTTGAATCAATAAAGCGGTCACACAAAACGATGCCGCCATTTTGAAGATGCGGAAGCACTTTTTCCATCAGGTGCTGCCGCCTCGCGGCTGCGTAGAGAAGTGCCTCTGTCCGGTCATCCATTTCCATATGTTCCGGATCAAGGATGACATCCCGGATTTTTTCGGCGATGATGCTGCCTCCGGGTTCCCGGGTCATCAGTACATCATATCCCTTGTCCGTTAAAGCTTCGTGCAGTCGCTTTAATACGGTTGTTTTGCCGGCTCCTTCGCCGCCTTCCACCGTGATAAATCGTTTTGCATCCGTCATTGATCATCGTCTCCTTCAGTCGGTCTGTATACGAGAACCCCTTCATGAATCCAGCGGTCCCCGGTTTGAAAAGCGACACCCGATCGGTGCGCTGCCAATAGATTCTCAATATGCGTTTGTGTAATCCGTGTTCCTGTGCGGACCACCGGTATGCCTGGCGGATACGGTGTGATCGTTTCGGCACTGGTCATCCCCGCGGCTTTTTCCATTGCTACGCGAAAGGTTGTGTGCAGGAAGCTTGTTTCCTCGCTCACCCACGTCCACTGCTCTTCCGTCGGCGAGACTCGAAACGGCAACGGATCGGCAGTTTCATTCATTTTACCGAAAATGTCAACCGCATGCGATTGAAGAAATACGGTTTCCCGGTTTCCCTCGAACAAAGGCATCGTGAGCAGCACATGTCTTGCCCCTTGCAATTCCGGGTAGGCAAACCGTTTTTCCAATTGTGCTTTCCACACAGCTGCTTTCATCTCTTCACTTGAAACGATTGGTAATTTATATGGATCCCGACGATACTCACCGAGGTTTTCCGGCATAACCGTTGCAGCCGATTCTTCAGTCAACTGCCGGACGAGTTTTTGATACTCGCTGATCTGATCTGTGATCACGTGTTTATCCAGACAGGCAAGCGTGGAACGGGCTGCATCCAAAGAGGCCATGATCAGGTATGAAGGACTGCTCGACTGCAGCATTTGACTGACACGCCTGACCTTCTCACTGTGCCAGGGCGCTGTTTTACCGAGGTGCAGCCAGGCACCCATGGTCAAGGCCGGCAGCATTTTATGCGCAGACTGCACGACGATATCCGCCCCTGCTGAAATGGCATGATCCGGCAACGCCGGGCTCATAAAATGAGCACCATGTGCCTCATCCACAGCTGAAATCATCCCCCTGGCACGGACCAGGTCCATCAAAGTCTTCAAGGGCCCTGCATAGCCTTCATAGGTAGGGTGGGTAAAGATCACCATCACGGTATCCGGATGATCCTCCAAAGCTGTCGTTAACGTCTCTTTTGACACCCCTAAAGGAACCCCCGTTACCTGTTCCTTATCCACTTCCACATACACACCCGTCAAACCGAACAATTCGAGTCCGTGCAAAATGGACTGATGGCTGTTTCGCTGAATCAGTACCTTTTTCCCTTCTAAAGACGCAAGGTAGAGCATGATCAGATTGCCGGCCGTGGATCCTCCTGTGAGAAAGATCGACTCACGGCTTCCATAGAGATCCGAGAGCAATTCCTGTGCTTCCTTGAGGGGACCGCGGGGATCGTACAGGTCATCGAGACCCCTGATTTCCGTCTGGTCCCATTCTCCGGCTGACCTTAGTGTTTCCAGGCCGCGTTGAAATAAGCGGCCGTTTTTATGGCCTGGCACGTGAAAGGAAGTGGGGGAGGACTGATTATGCTGTTGGAGTGCTTCAATCAGGGGACGCCGGTTATGTTTCAATTCTGATTCCTCACGATCTGATGGATTCTGTCCTTCATTATAGCGAACTTCATGTAATAATTGGATCATTTTCGAGAATTCGAAAGGAGAATATATTGCAGCTTCATCGGCTGGTTTGGTTCATTGAAGGAAATCAAACGCCGGGAGTGAAATCAACAATGAAGGATAACAGAGCTGTCAGTTTAATAAAAAGAGTGCCGTGGAAAAGGGATACTACACGAATTTTGAAAAGGAGGTCTGTTTAAATGCGACGGTTGCTCTTCTCATCCATTGTATGCGGCACAGCTCTTGTAAGCGCATGCCAGGAAGGAGGGAACGGCGTCGATCAGGACGAGAGTGATTTCAACAATGCAGCAGATGAAAATCAGAATTCGGAGTCAGACATGAACAACCGTGACAACGATCCTGAAAACAATATTGAAAATAATGAAAACACACAAAACGAAAACGCATCCAATCATCACAATGGAGAAGACATTGTATTTACAGAGGAAGATGCCATTGCGCTTCTTCATGCGTATGAAGAAACGCTGACGGATTATTTCGACGAAGCAATGGAAAACAATCAGCAACTGCCTTCCGTTGATGGTCTGGATGAAGTGGAAGATTCTCTTCTGTCACTCATGAGCCAAGAAGAAGCGGACTTTCATCTGGACACGTATTTCCGTGAAGAAGATGGCACAGTAACAGTCATTTCCACTGAAGCACCCGTCTGTTTTGATGACAGCGAAGGGTACACGTTTGAACACGAGGCACAATCAGCCGCGATCGTTCAGGAGCGGGACAATGAACTCATCGGCCATATTAATATGATTTATGATTTTGCTTATACGGATGAACATGAGGACTGGCAAATTGACCGCATCGAATCTGAACAGCTGGATGATTCGAGCTGATGTACAGAAAACCCGGCTTATCGCCAAACGTTGGTTACACTAATACTTCAATCGCAAAGCGATGTGAGACTTTCCTGAAATACAACAAAGGAGACAGCGTCCCGCACCTGTCTCCTTTCTGCCTGAAAATAAAAGCCTCTTATGTAACACCTTTGTTTGTCATCCCTGTTTCTTCAGAACAGACTCCGATCATCATGACTGCTGCTCGCTTTCACTGCCTCCACTGTTTATCAACCGTACACGTTCTTGCTCATCGGGATCCGCTTCCAAAAACGGCAGCTCTTCACCCGATTTCTCCATCTTATCGATGAGTTCTTCGTAGCGCCTCTCATTGGTTACCATCTCAAAATAGCCCATCGCCATGGAAATGACAAAGACGACCAGCCAGATGCTCCACAGTTCATTCATAAAGACCCTGAGCAGATCCGTCCCGCGCAGGATGGGTACCATCAAGGCGGTAAGCATAAACGTCCCCAGAAAGAAACTGATGCCCCGGCGGAGACCATTGACATGAATCGATCGCTGGCGTTTCAAATACCATTTATGAAGGAATTTTTTTTGCGATTTTTTGGGGTTACGAATTTTCCGGACCATCAGGATTGAAACAATCCCGACAACCAGATAATACGGCAGCAAATGAGCGATCTCGAACATCACAGGAATAACAACGAGCAAAAGCAAAAGCAGCGCCACATTGAACACTCTCGAAACAACGTTATTCAGTCTCATCCAATCACCGGCCCCTTCTCCTTGTTCCTACGATTTACCAGCAGACCGGGTTTCAAAAAACAGCCCCCGGTTCAAAACGAATCGGGGGTAAGGTCTGTTTATGAGGCCTGGCGGTTCTCCTGCTCCTCTGATGAACGTCTCGTCAACAGATAGAAAATCGGCGTATCGATCAATGCAATCACCAGTTTCACGGCGTACTGGCTCACAATCATGATCCAGAGGTTCGGAACCGTGCCGGCAAAAGCAATCGTGATGAAGATCGTCGTATCCACAAACTGTGAGGACGCCGTACTGACGTTGTTTCTGAGCCACTTCTTCTTTGCTTTCGTCTTTTCTTTTAATTTCTTGAAGACGTAGACGTCAAAGAACTGACTGCCAAGGTATGCTGCCATCGAGGCAAACGCGAACCGGTAGTTCTGCCCGAGGAGGGTCTCATAGGCTGCCTGGCTCTCTTGGGCAAACGGCGCCACCGGCAAAAACCCGCCGAGAACTATCATCGTACTGGCAAAGATTTGGGCCAGGAAACCGAAAATGATCGTCCTCTTCGCGGTTTCGTGCCCATATTTTTCATGAATGATGTCGGTGATGAGAAACGTAAAGGCATATGTGATGACCGCAGCCGGAATCACAATATACTCTCCGAAAGCAACCAGTTTGCCAGCAAGGACATTGGCAATCACAAGTGCAGTGGCAAAAATGACATTCAGCAAGACGAGGAGCTCACTTTTGTTCAGGTTAAGCTTCATGAGTCCGCTCCGCTTCTGTTTCCAGCTGAATCCCGCCACGCGGGGTCTGGTAAACCAGCACTTTCACCCGGGCCGGCTCAATGGCCGCCATCACGTCATCGGCTATCTGCGCTGCCAAGGACTCACAATAGGCCCCTTCATCCCGGTAAGACCACAAGTAAAACTTCAGCGACTTGGATTCAATGCATTTCTCCCGGGGGACATATTCAATTTCCACCTGACCAAAATCAGGCTGACCTGTTTTCGGACACACGGCAGTGAATTCCAATGCTTTGAATCGGACAATGGATACGTTGGGCGCCGGGAAGGCTTCGTTCTGAAGAACTTTCCGCCCCTCTTCGACGCTTTCCGGACGAGGCATCGGCCCCGAACGTGGTAAATAATAATTTTCTGACATGTACATCATCTCTCCCTAGTTTTGATAAAGCAGGATGGTTACGAACTGCTCAACGCCTCATTATACGCCCCGGTAAAGAAAAAAGAAAGTCCTGAATGAGTGTGAGTGGCTAAAATAGCTATAACACTGTCTGCCCCATTCCTGAACCCTTTGCTCCCTGTTGATGTATCAATCGGTCTCCTTGATGAAATCCACATCTTCTTCCCGGTTTTCAAGTCTGACGATTACTTCTTCATAACGTCTTTCGTTCATGGGAATACTTAAGTAGGCGACACCGACAGTAAACAAAAGTGTCACGGCAATCAGGAAAAGCTGTGTGGCTGCATGCAATTCCAGCAACGGAATCACCTGCCCTTCGATGATCAAGGGAAAAACAAACAAGCCGATTGTAAAATGCATGAAAAATACACCGCTGTTGATCGCTGCATTCACGTGTGGAGATCGTTTCCGATTCCTGTACCACTTTTTAAGAAATCTTCGTTTTGGTTTCAATGGGTCAACGAGGGCCTCCAGGCCGAACAGTGTCGCAATGACAACCACTGCGATATATGCCCAGAGATAAGCCACATCATACATCATTGGAAATGCGTACAGGATCATGAGGAATCCAAACATCATGACACGTTCGGCATTTTCTTTATTGAACCACTTCATGTACGTCATCCTCTCACTTTTGATACCTGGCAAAAATACGTTTTTAGCCATTGAAGGTTTCATTAACTTCCAATTTAAACACAAAAAAACCATTCTCCCGTAAAGGAAAATGGTTCTTTGTTGGCCTGGCGACGTCCTACTTTCACAGGGGGACAGCCCCCAACTATCATCGGCGCTGAAGAGCTTAACTTCCGTGTTCGGCATGGGAACGGGTGTGACCTCTTCGCTGTCGCCACCAGACTATGAAACTGAGTGTAACCACTCAAAACTGAATAACGCGTATGACGGGGATCATGAATCCGTGTCTTTCCTTCGTACATTAACTTACTTCGCTTAACGTTGGTTAAGCCCTCGATCGATTAGTATCACTCAGCTCCGCATATCGCTATGCTTCCACACGTGACCTATCTACCTCATCGTCTCTGAGGGATCTTACTCACCGAAGTGATGGGAAATCTCATCTTGAGGGGGGCTTCATGCTTAGATGCTTTCAGCACTTATCCCGTCCACACGTAGCTACCCAGCGATGCTCCTGGCGGAACAACTGGTACACCAGCGGTGTGTCCATCCCGGTCCTCTCGTACTAAGGACAGCTCCTCTCAAATTTCCTGCGCCCGCGACGGATAGGGACCGAACTGTCTCACGACGTTCTGAACCCAGCTCGCGTGCCGCTTTAATGGGCGAACAGCCCAACCCTTGGGACCTACTTCAGCCCCAGGATGCGACGAGCCGACATCGAGGTGCCAAACCTCCCCGTCGATGTGGACTCTTGGGAGAGATTAGCCTGTTATCCCCAGGGTAGCTTTTATCCGTTGAGCGACGGCCCTTCCATACGGTGCCGCCGGATCACTAAGCCCGACTTTCGTCCCTGCTCGACCTGTATGTCTCGCAGTCAAGCTCCCTTATGCCTTTGCACTCTGCGAATGATTTCCAACCATTCTGAGGGAACCTTTGGGCGCCTCCGTTACTCTTTAGGAGGCGACCGCCCCAGTCAAACTGCCTACCAGACACTGTCCCTGAACCGGATCACGGTTCGAGGTTAGAATTTCAGTACAGCAAGGGTAGTATCCCACCATTGCCTCCACCGAAGCTGGCGCTCCGGTTTCCAAGGCTCCTACCTATCCTGTACAAGCTGTACCAAAATCCAATATCAAGCTGCAGTAAAGCTCCATGGGGTCTTTCCGTCCTGTCGCGGGTAACCTGCATCTTCACAGGTAATATAATTTCACCGGGTCTCTCGTTGAGACAGTGCCCAAATCGTTGCACCTTTCGTGCGGGTCGGAACTTACCCGACAAGGAATTTCGCTACCTTAGGACCGTTATAGTTACGGCCGCCGTTTACTGGGGCTTCAATTCAGAGCTTCTCCAAAAGGATAACCCCTCCTCTTAACCTTCCAGCACCGGGCAGGTGTCAGCCCCTATACTTCGCCTTGCGGCTTCGCAGAGACCTGTGTTTTTGATAAACAGTCGTTTGGGCCTATTCACTGCGGCTCCCCCAGGCTGTTCACCCTGGGGAGCACTCCTTCTCCCGAAGTTACGGAGTCATTTTGCCGAGTTCCTTAACGAGAGTTCTCCCGCGCGTCTTAGAATTCTCATCCCGCCTACCTGTGTCGGTTTGCGGTACGGGCACCTGTTTCCTCGCTAGAGGCTTTTCTTGGCAGTGTAGAATCAGGAACTTCGCTACTTAATTCACTCGCGATCACAGCTCAACCTTACGGTTACGGGATTTGCCTCATAACCAGCCTCACTGCTTCGACGCACACGTCCAGCGGTGCGCTTACCCTATCTTCCTGCGTCCCCCCATTGCTCAAATGGAAACGTGGTGGTACAGGAATATCAACCTGTTTGCCATCGCCTACGCTTTTCAGCCTCGGCTTAGGACCCGACTAACCCTGAGCGGACGAGCCTTCCTCAGGAAACCTTAGGCTTTCGACGGAGGGGATTCTCACCCCTCTTTTCGCTACTCATACCGGCATTCTCACTTCTAAGCGCTCCACATGTCCTTGCGGTCATGCTTCTACGCCCTTAGAACGCTCCCCTACCCCGAACACCCGAAGGTGTTCAGCCATAGCTTCGGTGATACGTTTAGCCCCGGTACATTTTCGGCGCAGAGTCACTCGACCAGTGAGCTATTACGCACTCTTTCAATGATGGCTGCTTCTAAGCCAACATCCTGGTTGTCTAAGCAACTCCACATCCTTTTCCACTTAACGTATACTTGGGGACCTTAGCTGATGGTCTGGGCTGTTTCCCTCTTGACTACGGATCTTAGCACTCGCAGTCTGACTCCCGAGGATAAGTATTTGGCATTCGGAGTTTGACTGAATTCGGTAATCCTGTAGGGACCCCTAGTCCAATCAGTGCTCTACCTCCAATACTCTTCCCTCGAGGCTAGCCCTAAAGCTATTTCGGGGAGAACCAGCTATCTCCAGGTTCGATTGGCATTTCACCCCTACCCACACCTCATCCCCGCACTTTTCAACGTGCGTGGGTTCGGGCCTCCATTCAGTGTTACCTGAACTTCACCCTGGACATGGGTAGATCACCTGGTTTCGGGTCTGCAACCACGTACTTATTCGCCCTGTTCAGACTCGCTTTCGCTGCGGCTCCGCCTCTTCAGCTTAACCTTGCACGTAATCACAACTCGCCGGTTCATTCTACAAAAGGCACGCTGTCACCCATTAACGGGCTCCAACTACTTGTAGGCACACGGTTTCAAGATCTGTTTCACTCCCCTTCCGGGGTGCTTTTCACCTTTCCCTCACGGTACTGGTTCACTATCGGTCACTAGGAAGTATTTAGCCTTGGGAGATGGTCCTCCCGGATTCCGACGGGGTTTCACGTGACCCGCCGTACTCAGGATCCACTCCGGAGGAGGGAACGTTTCGGCTACAGGGCTTTTACCTTGTCCCGCGGACCTTTCCAGGTCGCTTCACCTACGCTCTCTCTTTGTAACTCCAATGGAGTGTCCTACAACCCCGAAAGGCAAGCCTTTCGGTTTGGGCTGTTTCCGTTTCGCTCGCCGCTACTCAGGAAATCGCTTTTGCTTTCTCTTCCTCCGGGTACTAAGATGTTTCAGTTCCCCGGGTCTGCCTGCCATTACCCTATGGATTCAGGTATGGCTCCCATCCCATTACGGATGGTGGGTTCCCCCATTCGGAAATCTCCGGATCAACGCTTACTTACAGCTCCCCGAAGCATATCGGTGTTCGTCCCGTCCTTCATCGGCTCCTAGTGCCAAGGTATCCACCGTGCGCCCTTTCTTGCTTAACCATTTCCTGTGTTCCCACAGGCTTTCTTTGGCGTCGTTTTAACCTTAACGTTTGAATTCAAGACACTCGGTTCCTCTCTATTTGAATAGGATTCATAATAGATGATTCACCGGTGATTCATGATGTTTCGTCATTTCGTTATTCAGTTTTCAAAGGTCACTGAAGAGGATTAACCCTTCAAAACTAAACAAAAACCAGAGGCAAAAGTAAAAAGGTTGAGCTTATCTGAAAACCGGAGGTTTCCAGCAAGTCTCCTTAGAAAGGAGGTGATCCATCCGCACCTTCCGGTACGGATACCTTGTTACGACTTCACCCCAATCATCTGTCCCACCTTCGGCGGCTGGCTCCCTAAGGTTACCTCACCGACTTCGGGTGTTACAAACTCTCGTGGTGTGACGGGCGGTGTGTACAAGGCCCGGGAACGTATTCACCGCGGCATGCTGATCCGCGATTACTAGCAATTCCGGCTTCATGCAGGCGAGTTGCAGCCTGCAATCCGAACTGAGAATGGCTTTATGGGATTGGCTCCACCTCGCGGCTTCGCGACCCATTGTACCATCCATTGTAGCACGTGTGTAGCCCAGGTCATAAGGGGCATGATGATTTGACGTCATCCCCACCTTCCTCCGGTTTATCACCGGCAGTCACCTTAGAGTGCCCAACTGAATGCTGGCAACTAAGATCAGGGGTTGCGCTCGTTGCGGGACTTAACCCAACATCTCACGACACGAGCTGACGACAACCATGCACCACCTGTCACTCTGTCCCCCGAAGGGGAAAACCCAGTCTCCTGGATGTTCAGAGGATGTCAAGACCTGGTAAGGTTCTTCGCGTTGCTTCGAATTAAACCACATGCTCCACTGCTTGTGCGGGCCCCCGTCAATTCCTTTGAGTTTCAGCCTTGCGGCCGTACTCCCCAGGCGGAGTGCTTAATGTGTTAACTTCGGCACTAAGGGTATCGAAACCCCTAACACCTAGCACTCATCGTTTACGGCGTGGACTACCAGGGTATCTAATCCTGTTTGCTCCCCACGCTTTCGCGCCTCAGCGTCAGTTGTAAGCCAGAAAGTCGCCTTCGCCACTGGTGTTCCTCCACATATCTACGCATTTCACCGCTACACGTGGAATTCCACTTTCCTCTCTTACACTCAAGTCCCCCAGTTTCCAATGACCCTCCACGGTTGAGCCGTGGGCTTTCACATCAGACTTAAGAGACCGCCTGCGCGCGCTTTACGCCCAATAATTCCGGACAACGCTTGCCCCCTACGTATTACCGCGGCTGCTGGCACGTAGTTAGCCGGGGCTTTCTCGTGAGGTACCGTCAAGGTGCCGCCTTATTCAAACGGCACTTGTTCTTCCCTCATAACAGAACTTTACGATCCGAGAACCTTCATCGTTCACGCGGCATTGCACCGTCAGGCTTTCGCCCATTGCGGATGATTCCCTACTGCTGCCTCCCGTAGGAGTCTGGGCCGTGTCTCAGTCCCAGTGTGGCCGATCACCCTCTCAGGTCGGCTACGCATCGTCGCCTTGGTGAGCCCTTACCTCACCAACAAGCTAATGCGCCGCGGGCCCATCCTGCAGTGAGAGGACGAATCCCCTCTTTTACGTAGGTACCATGCGATACTTACGGTCATCCGGTATTAGCCTCGTTTTCACGAGGTTGTCCCGGTCTGCAGGGCAGGTTGCCCACGTGTTACTCACCCGTCCGCCGCTCATTCCACTGACGTCCACCCGAAGGCTTCTGTTAGCTTCCTGCGCTCGACTTGCATGTATTAGGCATGCCGCCAGCGTTCGTCCTGAG
The DNA here is from genome assembly GCF_001721685.1 of Salisediminibacterium beveridgei. GTDB lineage: Bacteria > Bacillota > Bacilli > Bacillales > Salisediminibacteriaceae > Salisediminibacterium > Salisediminibacterium beveridgei. The sequence goes on from NZ_CP012502.1 coordinate 3,549,075, forward strand.
CCAGGATCAAACTCTCCGATAAAGTGTGGCGTCCAATGCCTCAGGCATTTTCTTCCGCGTTCATCTGAAGTTTGATGCGCTAGCATCATACCAATGTTGATGACACATTGGATTTTCATTGACGGGATATCTTATTCATATATCCCACTTCTTTTGCTTGGTTTTTTGTTTAGTTTTCAAAGGTCAAAATTGTCTGTCGCTTTCTTAAGGCGACTCCATCAGAGTACCACAGTATTCGTTATTGTGTCAATAACTTTTATCATGAAGTATTATCTCTGAGCAGCCTGTGTTTCGGCGACAAGAAATAATATACCATCTATTAATCCATCCGGTCAACCATTAATCAAGAAAAAAATTCATTACACCATTTTACTGGAATCTTGTCCTGCGATGACGCGCTTGCTTCAATATAAAATAATATTTCGCTCGCGCAATTTTAGACTGTCGCTCGACTTCTGGAGAGGCATTCACCGATTGACGAAGGCGTGCATCAAGTTCATCTGACTGACGCTTGAATGTATCCAGTAAAGTAATAATGGCATTGTCTTTTTCTCTGCGTAATTTTCCCCGTTTCAAAAACATCCGATACCCTCCCCGTAATTACAACTCTCGACGTCCTTCAATCGCTCTCGATAGCGTCACTTCGTCGGCATACTCTAAATCTCCACCAACCGGAAGACCATGAGCGATCCGGGTCACCTTCATCCCTGTTGGTTTCACCAGGCGGGAAATGTACATTGCCGTTGATTCACCTTCAATGTTTGGATTGGTGGCAATAATCAATTCCTGAACCGTTTCATCCTGGAGACGTTTCAATAGATCAGGAATGAATATATCTTCCGGGCCGATCCCGTCAACCGGAGAAATAGCCCCGTGCAATACGTGATAAAGACCGGTGTATTCTTTCATTTTTTCCATTGCAATCACGTCTTTTGCATCCTGGACAACACAGATAATCGACTGATCCCGCGATTGATCATCGCAAAGCCGGCATGGATCTGTATCCGTGATATGGTGACAAACCGAGCAATAGGTCAATTCGCGCTTGGCATTGACCAGTGCTTTCGCAAAATCCAGCACATCATCTTCATTCATATCTAACACAAAAAAAGCTAATCGCGCAGCGGTTTTAGGGCCTATGCCGGGCAATTTCATAAATCCCTCAATTAATTTGGAAACGGGTTCTGGATACTGCACAATATATTCCTCACTTTCACGGATGATTGAACGACTTCATGCTGACATCCTATAGAGATAGAAGAAGAAAAGACCTGGACCGCAAAAGATCCAAGGTCTTTTCGCATTGTTATCAACCTGTTGCTCCGTCGATGAAGCAACCGTGTTACATCATGCCGGGAATATTCATACCATTTGTGAATTTACCCATTTTTTCGTTTACAATTTCATCCACTTTATTCAACGCTTCGTTTGTCGCAGCAAGTACGAGATCCTCCAGCATTTCCACATCGTCAGGATCAACAGCTTCGTCATTGATCTGGATATCCAGTATCCGCTTATCGCCACTGGCGATCACTTTTACCATGCCACCGCCTGCAGTTGCTTCAACCGTTTCCTCTTTCAATTGTTCCTGTGCTTTGGCCATGTCCTTTTGCATTTTCTGCATTTGCTTCATCATATTTCCCATGTTTTTCATCACTCAATCATCCTTTCAATAATCTATCAAAATTACTCTTCCACCCGAACAAGTTCGGGGCCAAACATTTTCATAGCCTCGTCCACCACCGGATCCCCATCATCGTGATCTTCTTGCGGCGATACGTCAGATTGCTCTTTTGCCAAGTCACTGGGGCTCGTGTCTTCTTTCTCTGTCTGTTCTCCTGATGGTTCTTCCTGATCCGGCTTCTCAGCAGATGGGGTTTTCTTCTGATCTCTGAGAAATTCAGCTTTTACTTTTTCCCAATCGTCTTCAAGCAATGTAAACATGGTCAACTGAGTGCCCATTAATTGTGAAATAACACCTTCAATCAAATCGCGGAATTTATCATCCACCATATTCCTGTGCATTTCATTCTTGAAAGCGAGAACATATTGTGACTGGGACGAAACCACAGGCTTACAGTCATTCAACCAGGCCGAGGCAGCAACATTCTGTTGCTTGACTGTGTCGGTAATCTGAGCCCAGCTTTGGTGCAGTGCCTTCAGGTGAGCCTTCGTTGCGTCATTAAGAATCCCTTTGACCCGCTGCATATTTGCCCGGCTTTGCCCACTGGTTGCTTTTTGAGGCGGTTTCCTTGCCGGAGCATGTCCAACTGCCTGCTCTGGCGGAGTCGTTGCCACACTTCCGTTAGTTACGGGCTGAGGTGCTGCCTGAAGCCTTGTTTCTAAATCTGCCACCTTGTGCTTAAGCGCGTTGATTTCCTGTTTTGTCTCTTCGGATATATTTGCTGTGGCCGCAGCAGTCGTTTTCAGCTGACAAGCCTGCACAATGAACAGTTCGAGAAACACGGCTGGATGACTCGCCCATTTCATTTGCTGCTGAAAATGATTCAGCTTTTCCATCAGCGCAAACAGCCACGTTTGTTCCACGCGATCCATCAATGACTCAAATCGCTTGTCCCCGAGTGTCCGGTCTTTCGATTCATCCAGATCCGGCGCTGCTTTCGCCATCAGAAAATCCCTGGTTAAAAAAATCAGGTCTTCAATAAACCGCCCCGGATCTTTTCCGTCCGTCATCAGCCGGTCAATGGTACGTAGTCCCGCTGCCACGTCACCGTCGAGCATCGCTTCCACATTGTCGTACATCATTTCCTGTGAAGCAGCCCCGATAATCGAGAGCACATCGTCGACAGTCACACGATCCTCCGCGTAGGAGATCGCCTGATCGAGTAAACTGAGTGCGTCACGCATCCCACCTTCAGACGCTCTGGCGATCATCGATAAAGCGTCAGGATCGACACCGACTTCTCCATCATTCAGGATCTCTTCCATTCGGCTGATCATGGAATGAGCAGTAATCCGTTTAAAGTCAAATCGTTGACACCGTGATATGATGGTTAATGGAATCTTATGCGGTTCAGTTGTCGCCAGGATGAAGATTACATGACCCGGCGGCTCTTCAAGTGTCTTCAAAAGGGCATTGAACGCACCCGTGGTGAGCATATGCACCTCATCGATGATGTACACTTTATAACTGGCGCCACTTGGCGCAAATTTTACCCGATCACGGATTTCACGGATTTCATCCACACCGTTGTTACTTGCAGCATCAATTTCGATCACATCCACAATACTGCCGTCCTGAATGCCTTTACAAGTCACACATTCATTACACGGTTCATCCACCGGGGCTTGCTCACAGTTTACCGCTTTGGCTATGATTTTTGCTGCACTGGTTTTCCCGGTTCCACGCGGTCCGCTGAACAGGTACGCGTGAGAGAGTTTATTCTGCAACAGAGCGTTACGCAATGTGCGGGTAATATGTTCCTGACCTACAACGTCACCGAGAAATTGCGGCCGCCATACACGGTATAATGCCTGATAGGCCATATCCTTCTCATCCCTCCTCACGCCCTGTCCGTAAACAGCGCACCATGCATATCACTATTATTATACCGGTTCAACACCGGAATGTGAACCGTAGAGAAATACAATTAGACAAAGCCGGTGAACCGGCAGGTTTTTCCTCAATGAAGCGTCATGAATCTGAACTTGCAGTAGATCGGTTAGCGTTGTTACTGATCCTGGAATATAAAGTAAACCTGGCTTGTCGACAAGCCTCTTCTGCACTTATACTTCAATCCTTTAACGACCATAAACATTTCTATGACGTATTAAAAAACAACCTTCAAACCGGTTCGGTTCAAGGTTGTCAGGTTATTATAAATAAGTGCCGTGCACCTTCCTTCGATCGATGTTCCACAAGCGTTAAACCGGCAGTTTGCTCGGTCCAGGTAACTCTGCGGCACACGAAATGGTCTGCTTACTGCTGCTTCCTTCCGGACCTGACAGGATTCACAGGATTCCGTTGCGCAGAACCCAAACGTCAACACCACTTACCGGAGTCAGACCAAGCAGAACAAGGACCTCGGGAAGGGATTCAGCCTCGCTATAGCGGATTGCGAGTACAGGGCACCGCTACCTCCCCACCTAGCACGACAAATTTGATAATGAAATTGGTGCGTTTTTTCAACGCAAGGACAAGTATAGCGTTTTTACGCTTGAAATGCAATAGATGAAAACAGGTTACTCTTCTTCATTTTCAGCAGCTTTTTTCTCTTCAGCTTCTTGAAGTTTCGCCATGAGAATATGCGGTGGAGTATGCATCACATGCTCAAGTGGCATGTTTAATTTTTCGGAAAACATTTGTGCCGTTTCAAGGGAGATCTGATTCGGTCTCACGATGCCCCGCCTCCTTTTCTTGTTGTTTTCGTTTGTTTCTGAGAGTCTTGAAAAATGCCGACAGTTTAGTGGAAGCTTCTGCTTCTAGTACTCCGCCCGTTACCAACGGAGCATGATTAAACTTCGGTTCATCGAGCAGGTTCACCACTGTCCCGCAGGAACCACCCTTAGGATCAACTGCCGCAAACACGACACGTTCCACTCTCGATTGAACGATTGCGCCTGCACACATCGGGCACGGTTCGAGGGTTACGTATAACGTGCACTTCTCCAGGCGCCAGGATTTCAATTCCCCGCAGGCCTTCTCAATCGCAATCAGCTCTGCATGAGCGGTTGCGCGTTGGTTTGTTTCTCTTTCATTACGACCTACTGCAATAATTATATCATCTTTTACAATCAACGCGCCAATCGGAACTTCGCCATGTTTCTCTGCCTCATCCGCTTCCTTTAACGCAAGTCGCATATACTCCTCATCTTTCAGTTGCTGATCGGGGTTCATCAGACTCACCTCAATAGACATTTTTAGAAAAAAAAGAAAAGACGAAGGCGATCCTTCGTCTTTTCAGTATACATTATTTCAATGATTTCGGGTTGAAAGCATCCTTGATCCCTTCACCGATAAAATTGATGGACAATATCGTCAACGTAATCGCAAGCCCCGGTGGCATCCAGATCCACCAGTAGTTTCTGATCACATTCGGATTACTTGCCTCACTCATCATATTCCCCCAACTAGGCGTTCCTTGAGGCACACCGAAGCCGAGGAAGCTGAGTGCCGTCTCTGCCACAATCATGACCGCCAAAAGCAAGGTTGCCTGAACGATGATTGTTGTCATGACGTTTGGCAGCATGTGCTTACGAATCACCTTGAACGGCGTACCGCCTATGGAAATCGCGGCCATGACGTATTCATTCTCTTTTTCAGACATCGTCTTACTCCGCACAACACGGGCAGCACCTGTCCAGGAGAGCACCATCAGAACAAGAATCAGTGCCCCTATGCCCGAATCACGGAAAATCGAAGCCAGAACAATGACAAATACGAGGAACGGAAAATTCATCATAAAATCAGTAAAACGCATCAATACGGCATCAACGACGCCCCCATAATAGCCGGACACGGAGCCGATAATCGTTGCAATAATGACAATCCCGATCGTTGCTGTAAAACCAATCAGCAACGACGTCCTTGCTCCATAAAGGAGAAGCGTCCAGACATCACGACCTGAACCGTCCGTTCCGAGTAAATGATCGCCTCCTGGTTCGGTAAATCGATTGGTCGGATCCACACGACTCGGATCAAATGGTGCGATCCAATAGGAAAGTGCAGCAAGAATCACGATTACCACGAGAAAAATCAGGCTCATCATCGCCAGTTTGTTTTTCAAAAACTTTTGCCTTGCAATCGACCAGGGGGACTGCTTTTTCGCCTTTTTTTCAAGCTTTTTTTCAGTTGTTTCATCTATTGTGGCCATAAAGACATCCCCCTCTATTCGACTCTGATTCGGGGATCGACAACACCATACACCAAGTCGGCAATCAAGTTACCAACCAGCGTTGCAATGGAGAGCATGAGCGTAACCGCTACTACAACAGCCGAATCTCGTTGTTGAATAGACGTAATCAGCAGTTCTCCAATTCCCCGATAAGAGAAAATAGTCTCAATAATAACGGAACCGCCAATGATACTGGCAATATCAAAGCCGAACAGCGTTACAATTGGAATGATCGAGTTACGTAATATGTGCTTGTTATAAATTTCGTTCTCCGGTGTTCCTTTTGCACGGGCCGTGCGTACATAATCCTTTTGCGAACTTTCAATGATATCATTACGCAAAAACTGTGTGTAACTGGCCGTTGTCAACATCCCCAACACCAGTGCAGGAAGAGCCACATGGTGCAATCTGCTCATCCAGTATTCCAATGTACCTGCGGTTAAGCCGGATCCAATACTTCCTGTTGCCGGAAACCAGCCTAGCTGGAATGAAAAGAAGAAGATTGCAAAGATCGACGCCACAAAACTCGGGATGGCGAGCATCAGATAGTTGGCACCTTGAATCGTATAGTCACCAGGTGTATAAGGGTTTCTACCTGCATATCGACCCATTAAAAATGCAAGTATGTACGTAATAATCAATGACAGAACCGACAGCCGGATCGTGTTCGGAAGTCTCTCCCCAATCAGATCCATCACACTCATTCTATGCACAACCGAGCGACCGAAATCCCATTGAACAACGCCGGAAATCCATCGTCCGTATTGAACGTAGGCTGGATCATTCAGTCCCAGTTCTTCCCTCATCTCTTCAATGTATTCCGGGTTACTGCTGCTCGGATCAATCTGACCGGACAACGCGTCCCCAGGCATCATCAGCGCCAATGCAAAAACAACAATAGAGATCATGACCATGATCGGAATCATGATAAGTATGCGCCTCATTGTGTAAATTAACATGATCATTACTCCTTGCTTAAGTAGTGTCATGAACGCCCTGTTAACCTCCACCCCAAAAGAGTGGAGGTTAACGAGTTTACGTTCATGTGATACATCTTACTGTTCGCGGTACCAAAGGTGTGGATCTGGTGTTGCGTCGCGTACTTCTGGAGTTACGCCACCGACATCAGCCGAAACACCGTAAATGTTAACCGGCGAGCTGAGTGGAATCATTGGCAGTTCCTCATTAAAGAGTTGGTGCCATTCCTGGTAAACTTCCTGACGGTATTCAAAGTCGAGCGCTTCTTCCGAAACACCGTCCCGAATCAACTGGTCAGATTCTTCATTTACCCAACGGCTGAAGTTCCAGAAGTCTGTTGACAACCAAAGGCCACTAAGGTCAGGGTCAGCTGTTGCCAGTCCCCACGCACCCAAAAAGATGTCAATGTCAGGATCGTCTTCTTCAACCAGGTCATAGAACAGGTTGAAGTCATAAAGCTGTCCATCCATGAGCTGTGCGTTAATGCCTGCATCCTGAAGGTTCTGGATGATGTACTGGGCACGTGGCTCAGCAATGTCAGCAGGTGCGTTCATGGCAGCAAAGTTTACTGTGAACTCTTCACCATCTGGATCTTCAACAAAACCATCACCAGTCACGTCTTCATAGCCTGCTTCCGCAAGAAGTTCTTGCGCGCGTTCAGTGTCGTATTCAAATTGATTCAATTGTGACTCGTCCGGGTAACTCCAACGGATCACGGATTCAGGGGCATTGATTACTGTTCCATAACCTTCTGAGAAAGCATCAATGATGCCCTGGCGGTCAATCGCATGTGCAAAAGCGTGACGAACTTCTTTGCTTGCAAATTTCTCATTGTCCATCACAGCTGTTCCTTCTTCTTCATCCCAGTGACCGAGCTTAAAGCCGATATAGCTGTAAGAGAGGGCTTCGATTTCTTCCAAAGTAACTGTATCGTCACCTTCAAGTGGTCCTGCCTGACCTGCAGTCAGTTCAATAATATCCACTTCACCTTGAGCGAGCAGTTCACCTGCGAGGTCGCCGTCTACAATACGATAGACAACACCGTCAAGGTTCGGTTCACCTTTCCAGTAGTCTTCAAACGCTGAATACTCAATCATTTCACCTGGTACAACGTTATCCACTACGAATGCACCGAGACCCACTGGATTCCGACGGATTTCATCCGCGTCTTCCATTTCAGAAACTTCCAGGTGTCCAAGGTGATTTTCGGACATTGGGTAGCTCCAGAGGTTAGCCAGGTTGTTCGCTGCAACTTCATTGAACTCAACGGAGAATGTGTAGTCATCGATGACTTCCACACCTGCGAGCTCATCCGCTTCACCTGCGCGGTAATCTTCATATCCAACAATCCGGTCTACGTTCGTTTGACGAGCCGTGTTTCCATCCGGATGTGCGATCGTCTCATAAGAGAATTTGAAATCACTTGCAGTCAATTCCTCACCGTCGTGCCACATGACACCTTCTTCAAGATGGAAGGTTATCGTTGTATTGTCGTCAGACCATTCCCAATCATGTGCGAGGCTTGGCTCCAGATCAAAATCATTTTCTGAACGCACTTCATAAAGGCCTTCGCCATTAAACAGTGAAAGTGCCAGACTGTCGTCCTGACCTTCATACCAGGCCCAGTCGAGAAGACCGGCGAATGGTGAAGTGTAACCGTACGTGACCGTACCACCCTGAGGTGCATCACCCTCGGCTGCTTCATCGTCATTATTGTTGTTGTCGTTATCGTCGTTCATTTCCGTGTTATCATTGTTGTCGTTTCCAGGATCAACATCATTGTTGTTCCCGTTGTTATCGTTGCCACCACATGCAGCGACGACCATCGTTGTGGACAGAAGTGCAGCTGGCAAAACCAATCTTGATTTCTTCATACGTTCATTTCCCCCTTTGAAATGTTTGCTTTCTAAATGGTCCTACTTTTCATAAAGCAGGCATGACACTCGGTGATCACCATTCACCCCCTTTAATTCCGGCTTTATTTCACTACACTCCGGCATTACCTGAGGGCAACGCGGGTGAAATGGACAACCGACCGGCGGGTTTTGAGGACTCGGAACGTCCCCGGAAAGAATAACTCTTTCACTTTTATTTCTCGGATCCGGCTGTGGGATCGCGGAAATCAGTGCCTGGGTGTACGGGTGTTTCGGGTTGGCATAAATATCGTCGGCATCAGCGATTTCAACAAGATTACCGAGATACATGACGCCGATGCGATCACTCATGTGTTTCACGACACTCAGGTCATGAGCGATAAAGAGCAATGTCAAGTTGAATTCTTCCTGCAGTTCTTTCAGCAAATTCAATACCTGTGACTGAACGGATACGTCCAATGCAGATACCGGTTCGTCCGCGACAATCAATTTCGGTTTCAATGCCAGCGCCCGGGCGATCCCGATCCGCTGTCTTTGCCCACCTGAAAATTCATGCGGGTACTTGAAATAGGCATCTTCAGGAAGACCGACACGCCCAAGGAGCGTCATCACTTCTTCCTTATACTTACTTTCATTGCCACCTTTATAATTGAGAATCGGTTCAGTCACGATACTGCCTACCATCATCTTCGGGTTCAAAGAGGCATAAGGGTCCTGGAAAACCATCTGAATATCTTTGCGAATGTTGCGAAGCTCTGAACCTCTGAGGTTTGTAATGTCCTGTCCTTCGAAGGTGATTTTGCCCTCAGTCGGTTTGAACAAGCGGGTGATCGTACGGCCCGCTGTTGTCTTACCGCAGCCGGATTCACCTACAAGTCCGAAGGTTTCTCCACGCTTCAATTCAAGGGAAATGTTATCCACAGCTTTAACATCGCCGATCTTTCGACGGAAAAAACCTCCGCGGACCGGATAATATTTTCTCAAGTTCTCCACCACAAGAAGGTGTTCGGAAGTGTCTTTGGACTGATTCATTGATGTACCTCCTTAGACGCATCCGGCATACTGACATCGTACAAAATACAGCGCACCGAATGACCTTTCTCCGTTTCACCGAGTTCCGGATCGATCTCTGAACATTCAGGCATTGCTTCGGGACATCGGTTAACGAACCGGCAACCCCGTTCAGGCATATTTTTCAGTGAAGGGACTATCCCGCTGATTGTATTCAGTACCTCTCTGTTTTCATCCATTCGTGGAATCGAACTCAGAAGTGCTTTCGTATAAGGATGCTTCGGTTCATAGAAAATCCGGTCTGCATCGGATTCCTCAACAACCTGCCCGGCGTACATCACCACAACCCGGTCGGCCATTTCCGCAACGACCCCTAAGTCATGTGTGATGAGCATCACTGCCATACCCACTTCTTCTTGGATCTTCGTAATTAATTCAAGAATCTGCGCTTGAACCGTCACGTCCAAAGCCGTTGTCGGTTCATCCGCAATCAGAAGTTGGGGCTGGCAGGCAATCGCCATCGCGATCATCACGCGCTGGCGCATCCCGCCGGAGAGCTGGTGCGGATATTCATTAACGATCTGTTCGCCACGTGAGATTCCCACTTGCTTTAAGAGAGAGATGCTTTTTTTACGGATTTCTGCATTTGAGCTGTCCGTGTGATTATGCAGGACTTCATCCATCTGCCATCCAATGGTCATAACCGGATTTAAAGCCGTCATCGGTTCCTGGAAAATCATGCTGATGTCTTTCCCACGGATTTTATTCATCTCTTTATCGGTCAACGGTGCCAGATCCTTTCCCTTGAAAAGAACCTGTCCTTTGTCAATCTTCCCGTTATGCTTGGGCAGCAATTTCATCACCGACAGGGACATGACACTTTTTCCACAGCCGGATTCACCTACAACACAAACGACTTCTTTAGGTTTTACAGAAAACGAAACATCTTTTACAGCGTAGTGCATCTTTCCGTCAATGTTAAAACCAGTGTGAAGTTCTTTAATCTCGAGGAGCGCATCCTGATTGCTCATTCACCCATCAAACCCTTCAATATTTTCTGAAAATAGTATTTCTATCTGAATCTTGCATGTGATATCGATCGTTCATGTGCTTGTCAAAGAATCCACCGGCGAGAGACTTTACGCAATTCTGCCAAGTGTTAGTAATAATTTTAATAGTCAGACAACTAAAAGTAAAGCATTTTTTTGATATATGGCTTTTGTCGGGCCTATTGTCCTGTAAAGAAAATCCTTTTCATAATTGAAAATTTCATCCTGTTTTCGCTTATTTATGCATTATATTAAGATAGAGGTTAAACGCGAATGTTGATAAAACAATTATTCAAGAATTACATAATGCTTGATCATGCACAAAGCAGAGTGTTCTATGCAACAGATTCAGAAATGACATGGATCCTGTGTCAAACTTCTTTTTGAACAGTGATTCATTTTCCCTCATTTAGTATACCTTTGATTTTTTGAGATGTATACCCTTTCTTATGAATTGAATTCGGCATCACGTTTCTTCTATTATATACAACAATTCAAGCGATCGATTGTGATACCTTTCTCAAGATAACCGTTTTTCCTTTGAAACACAAAAAGTGTGGAAGATAATCTTCCACACTTTTATCATCACTAGGCAAGAAGACTCCATCTGATTCGCGATACGGGCATCAGCCCAGCGATTCAGGTGGAGATGAATTGCCATCAGTCTTACGACTGATAGATGTTTTAAATAAAAGAACAAGAGTTCGAAAATATATCTAGCTTCTTTTTTGTTAAATGGTATAATGAGTAGTGTAGACGGAAAGGGTTGATACCATTTGGAATTAGATAATAATAATCATTCAGTGTTCTTGTTGTATTACCACTTAGTCTTGGTTGTTAAGTACCGAAAAGAAGTGATTGATAATAATATTTCAGAGTATTTGAAAGATCATTTCGTTCGCTTAATGGAGCCTAAGGGAATCAAATTGGAAGAGTGGAATCAAGACGGTGACCACGTTCACGTATTGTTCCGTTCGGTTCCTAATGTAGATTTGTCAAAAACAATAAACAATTACAAAAGCGTTAGTTCCCGTTTAGTAAAGCGCGACTTCCCTCATATTAAAAAGTCGCTATGGAAAGAAATGTTTTGGTCGCGCAGCTATTGTCTTTTAACTTCGGGTGGCGCACCTGTTGAAACCATTCGCAAATATATCGAAACACAAGGGATGAAGTAAACATCTTAACGTCGGTAAAGGAGGTGACACAAATGGCTAGGAAAAAACCGATTAAAGTATTGCGCAAGAAAAAGAAAACAGTCAATATGCAACGGTTCACCCAAAAACAGAACATTGGTCGCAGCACCCTTAGCGCTAGAGAGTTTCGACTTCTGCAACGCATGTCTCATAGTTCCAAGGCTTTGCGCAACGTAGGCTTATATACGATTAAACAAAAGTATTTGAATGAAAACAAAATGGCGACAACAAAAGAAATAGACAACGCAATGAAGGCCGATATGAACTATTGGGGCATTCAATCCAACTCCGTACAAGCGGTTCGAAGAACCTTACTCAGTGAAGTAAAGAGCTTCTTCGAAGCGTTAAAGAAGTGGAAAGAAACCCCTGAAGGTTTCACAGGTCGCCCAAAGTTCCCAAAGTATTCTCGTTCCACGGCCAAACGTGTCATCGAAATCTATCAAGTTCCCAAAGTGGATCAGGATGGATATTGGAGCATTCCAATGAATACTGCTTTCAGAAAACGTTTTGGTCCCTTAAGACTGCGAATGCCAAAGAATTTAATGGATAAAAACATTTCTTACATTGAAATTGTGCCAAAGCAAAACGGTCGGTTCTTTGAGGCTCATTATGTATACGAAGTACCTATGTCTCAAATGAAGAAACAACAAACGACGACAAAAGCTTTGAGTTGCGATTTAGGTGTAGATTATCTTCTTAGTTGTACAACGAATCAAGGAGACGCCTTTTTGATGAATGGAAAGAAGTTAAAATCCATCAATCAGTACTTCAACAAAAAGATAAGCGAATTAAAACAGAAAAACATCGAAAACGGCTTGTCGAAACGCATAGTGACAAACCAAATCGCTTCTCTTTGGCGTAAACGAAATCTCCAAATAGACGGCTACCTTTCACAAACCGTAGGTTTGTTATTCAAACAGATAAAACGACTGAACGTCGATACCGTGGTAATGGGTTATAATGCCGGTTGGAAACAAGAATCGCATTTAGGGAAGAAAAACAATCAAGAGTTCGTACAAATTCCTTTCCACAGATTGATTTCGGCTATTGAGAACAAGTGTCTCAAGGAAGGCATCCGTTTCGTTAAGCAGGAAGAGAGCTACACGTCTAAAGCTAGTTTTCTGGATAATGACGATATTCCGGTTTGGTCAAAAGGCGATAACACGATGTACTCCTTTAGTGGGAAGCGCCTATATCGCGGCTTCTATCGCTGTGAAAATGGACAATGCATCCATGCCGACATTAATGCAGCATTAAATATCCTTCGGAAATCTCAAGTAGCAGAATGGGATGAAAAAACGAAAATAAAAACGCCCATGATCATGGACGTTCAAAAACGTAAAGCTGTTGCTTAGCGCATAGCCTAGTGGGTGCGTCAACCATCCATGTGTACTCAACTTTTGTTGGGGCTTGTAGCACACGCCAGTTATATTCTGAGTGGTGGTTTCTTCCGAAAGGAAGAACTGCTCTTCTTCGGAAGGGTGGTGCAAGTGGGAAAACGATCGTACGTCGCCAGTACCAACCAAAAACAGTGATTTGAGAAGAACCATGCAGAGCGTCGCTCTTCGTAAGAAGAAAAGACCTGCTTGGCTATCTCAAGCCCCCACTGAAACGTTGTACCTCAGTGGGGGTTCGTTGACTATTCTTACATTTACCTGATCACTGTTTTCCCACCCATGTAAGGCTGGAGAACCTTCGGCACCTTCACCGTTCCATCTTGTTGTTGATAATTTTCAAGTATCGCTGCTACCGTTCTGCCAACCGCCAGTCCGGAACCATTCAATGTATGAACAAATTCGGCTTTGCCTTTTGCATCCCGTTTAAAGCGGATGTTTGCCCGGCGTGCTTGAAAATCCTCAAAGTTACTGCATGATGAGATCTCTTTGTATTCCCCGTAGCTTGGTAACCAGACTTCAATGTCATATTTTTTCGCCGCCGTAAAGCCCAGATCTCCCGTGCACATATTTAATATGCGGTATGGCAGATTCAGCTGCTGCAGAATTTTCTCCGCATGACCTGTCAGTTTCTCGAGCTCGCTGTAAGAATCCTCCGGTTTTGTGAAACGAACCAGTTCCACTTTGTTGAACTGATGTTGCCTGATTAACCCTCGCGTGTCCCGGCCAGCAGATCCAGCTTCCGAGCGGAAACACGCGCTGAATGCTGCATAGGCAATCGGTAATTCTTCACCGGTGAGGATTTCATCTCGATGCATATTCGTTACCGGTACTTCAGCTGTCGGGATCAGGAAGTAATCTTCCTCTTGGATTTGAAAGGCATCTTCAGCAAATTTAGGAAGTTGTCCTGTTCCGGTCATACTGTCACGGTTCACCATGTAGGGAGGCAACACTTCGGTATAGCCATGTTTTTCTTCATGAAAATCCATCATGAAGTTTATTAATGCGCGTTCAAGTCTTGCTCCCAGACCTTTATAGAAGGCAAATCGGCTCCCGGTTACTTTCGATGCCCGTTCGAAATCAACGATATTCAACTCGACTGCAAGATCCCAATGTGCCTTACTTTCGAAATCAAAAGCCGGACGTTCTCCCCAGGTACTCACTTCCTCATTCTCTGATTCGTCCAAACCAACCGGTGCACTTTCATGCGGGATATTTGGGATCGTCAGCATTAAGGTTTTCATCTTCTCATCCACTTCCCGCTGCTGTTCATCGAGTTCTTTGATGTCTGCTGAGACTTCTTTCATCTCCTGGATGACTGCTGATGCATCTTCTTTCTCCCGCTTCATACGGGAAATTTGTTCAGACACCGTGTTGCGCTTGTTTTTTAACTCCTCCACCTTTTGAATAACCTCACGACGTGTTGTATCGAGTTTTTCAAAGTCATCCAGAGCACTGATGTCCTCATTTCGGGTTTCGAGTTTCTGTTTGATTCCCTCAAAGTCACTGCGGAGTCTTTTCATATCGAGCATAATCGTTTTCCCCCTTCATAATAATAGAAATACTAAAAAACTCCCGTCCCCAAAGAATCTTCAGGGACGGGAGTAACCCGCGATACCACCCTGGTTTATGCATAAAATATGCACACACCTCAGGTCCTGTTAACGGCAGGAATCCGGCAGTGGTTGTAACGCCTCTGCAGCTTGGGGATGGATTCATTCATCGCCTTTACCGGTTCGCAGCAGCCACCGGCTCTCTGAAAAAAACGATTGAATTACTGTTTCCCTTCAACGCATTCGCATATGCTCTGATTTAATGATGCACCTGTTTAACCGATTCACGAACCATTTGCACAAAATATTGATGCATTCGGTCATCATCTGTCAGCTCGGGATGGAATGAGCATGCCAGAAATGGTCCTTGTTGGGCAGCGACAATCTGTCCTTCATAAGCCGCAAGGATATTCGCATTTGCTCCCACAGATTGAATAATCGGCGCCCGGATGAACACAGCTTCAATATCCGGTGCCACATTTTTCATATCCAGCATGACTTCAAAGCTTTCTTTTTGTCTGCCAAAGGCATTTCGCTCCACGGTCATATCCATGACGGACAGGTGCGGTTCAGTTTGACCGACGATTTCTGATGCCATCAAAATTGCACCGGCACATGTACCGAAGATCGGCTTTCTCTGGTTGGCAAAGGCGATTAATGGATCAAAAAAACCGTATTGATTAATCAACCTCCGCATGGTTGTACTTTCTCCACCCGGAAAAACCAGTCCATCGATCGTTTCCAACTGTTCTGTGTGCTTAATGGTAACTACCTGTACATCCGGTGCAGCGAGCGCTTTGACATGCTCTCTTACCGCACCTTGTAAGGCCAGTACTCCAATTGTAATCATGCTGAATCCCTCTTTCAATTACCAGCCGCGTTCCTGCATGCGGTCCTTGTCTTCAAGACTTGAAATTTCAAGTCCCGGCATGGCAGAACCCAAGCCTTTGGATACTTCCGCAATCAGTTTGAAATCATCATAATGGGTTGTTGCTTCTACAATCGCTTTGGCAAATTTAGCCGGGTTATCCGATTTGAAAATGCCGGATCCCACAAATACACCATCGGAACCAAGGTGCATCATCAGTGCCGCATCCGCAGGGGTTGCAATACCGCCTGCTGCAAAATTAACGAGTGGCAAGCGGCCATTGCGTTTAATTTCCAACAGCACCTCATAAGGGGCTCCAAGATTCTTCGCTTCCGTCATAATTTCATCTTCAGACATATGCACCACTTTATTAATCTGAGATTGAATCAGCCGCTGGTGGCGAACCGCCTCAACAATGTTTCCGGTTCCTGGTTCACCTTTCGTACGGAGCATCGATGCACCTTCACCGATTCGTCTTGCAGCTTCACCGAGGTCACGCGCACCACAAACAAATGGCACCGTATAATCGCGCTTGTTCAAGTGGAATACTTCATCCGCTGGTGTTAATACTTCACTCTCATCGATGTAGTCTACACCCATGGATTCAAGAATACGCGCTTCCACGATATGCCCGATACGTGCTTTCGCCATGACCGGGATTGATACCGCTTTTTGAACTTCCTCTACAATCGAAAGGTCAGCCATACGGGCTACGCCGCCTGCTGCACGAATATCTGACGGCACGCGTTCAAGTGCCATAACTGCAACTGCTCCTGCCTCTTCGGCAATAATTGCCTGCTCGGCATTGATCACGTCCATAATCACGCCGCCCTTTTGCATCTCTGCCATGCCTCGTTTAACCCGATCTGTCCCTACTTGTTTATTCATATAAATCCCCTTTCGCTTTTCACGATGTCATAATCTCTATTATAACGAATATACTGACCTGATGGGTAGGATATCGCTCATTTTCATCAGGAAAACTAATTTAAAGCCGATTTATTCAAGAATTATAGCCAGCCACGAACTGTTTCTGTTACGGATGTCCATACATTCGAGAAAAAATCTCCAATACTTTGCAGCATTAATGTAAACCAGCCGGAACGTTCCACATCACCGGTTGTAATCAAATCCACCTCTGTGGTACGATCCATCTCATCATGAATATACCGTTCTTCGCCGTCAAACTGGATCACCATTTGTCCGACGACAGTTCCAGCTTCGACAGGGGCTTCAATCGCACCCTCTTCATCGAGGAGATCTTCATTCATTTCGATCTCATATCTGTAATTTTCTTCGTCCCCGTCCTGAATCAGTCGATGAACCGAATCAGTCGACTCAATGCCGACTTCCTCTTCTTCCCCTTTGCTCACAGAAAGAGTCTCGTATCCTTCCGGGGTATAACCGGCTTCATAGATCTCCCCTTCGTAAAAGGTATCAAATCCCCATTCAAGAACGCGCTGCGTCTCCTGAAAACGGTGTTCGATCGAGTCCGCACCCATGACCACACTGATGAGACGTTGCCCATCTTTTTCACCGGTTCCTGTGAAGGTAAATCCTGCTGCTTCCGTATAACCGGTTTTCAGACCGTCCACATATTCATAATCCAAATGACTGTTCTCAGTTCCAGGAATCATATTATTCCAGTTCGGCATGTCAATGGCGTCTGCGGTATCTTCGCGGAATACTTTATGCGGAATACCGGCAACTTCAAGAACTTCTGGAAAGTCGTTCACCAGGTAATAGGACAGAGAAGCTGCCGCTCGCGCAGACATATAATTGTCTTCCTCTTCTCCCGTTCCTTCCGGGTGCTCACCTTCAAGAAGTCTGTTCGGGAGACCCGTGGAATTTACAAATTGAAAAGATCCGAGTCCTTCTTCCGATATTTCCTCTAAATTATCCAGACCATAGTCACTGCCGGCATCGCGCATCAATGTTCCAAGACCGAGTTCCAGACCTTTTTCATTCATACTCTCAACAAATGCGCCGTACGAACCGGAAATCAGCTTGGCCAGTGCCATGGTCGATGCATTTGCCGAATAAATCGCTACGGATTCATAGAGTTCTTCAACATTATATTCTCCGTCCACCCTTAAAGGAACATTCGAGAGCGCTCGGTTATGTGAAAAGGAAGCCAGAAAATCACTGATCGGCACTTCCTGATCCCAACTGATTTCACCCGCATTCACCGCTTCAAGGATGAGGTATTCGCTCATCATTTTCGTCATACTTGCTGGTGGCAGAGGCTGATCCACATTTTGTTCATACAGAATCCTTCCGGATTCAGCATCCACAAGAATCACCGTTTCCACTGTTGGTTCGTAAGATGCCGAGACTTCAGTCTGCATAGGCAGCATGAATGCCATAAGCATTACTAATGACAGCATTACATAACTCAATCTTCTTCCCATTTGCGTCTACACCTCTCCATTATCGATCCGTCCCACCGATTTTTCATTGTGCCATCAGCCGCTCATCCTGTTATCGTTCACAGGATTTACAGTGAAAACCAAGCGTAATTTTACCATATATTAAGGAGTATGAACAGAAGATAAAGGCTCATTCTCGATAAGACAAAGCCCGGAAATACGTATGGTATCTTCCGGGCTTTTCTCCAACCTTCATTTTATGAATAATTCGGAGATTCTTTCGTGATCTGCACACCATGCGGGTGGCTTTCCCGAAGTCCTGCATTGGTAATGCGAATAAACCGGGCATTCTCCTGCAACTCTTTTATCCCTGGTGTCCCGCAATACCCCATTCCTGCTCTTAATCCGCCAACAAGTTGATGGATCGTATCGCTGAGTGGACCTTTATAAGGGGTTCGTCCTTCAATGCCTTCCGGAACAAGTTTCTGTTCACCTTCTTGGAAGTAACGATCTTTACTGCCTTTTTCCATTGCGCTCATCGATCCCATACCGCGGTAGACTTTAAACTGACGGCCCTGGAAGATTTCCCGTTCTCCGGGACTCTCAGTCACACCAGCGAGTAGACTGCCAAGCATGACGGCATCTGCTCCTGCAGCAATGGCTTTGGAAATTTCACCTGAGTACTTAATGCCTCCATCCGCAATGATGGTTGCACCAAGCTCATGGGCTGCTTCTGCACAATCATAGACAGCGGTAATTTGTGGAACCCCGATACCAGCTACCACGCGCGTTGTACAGATGGACCCGGGACCGATACCTACCTTGACGATGTTTGCGCCTGCTTCCACCAGTTCCCGTGTCGCGTCCGCAGTGGCGACATTCCCTGCAATAATATTCAGCTCAGGATACTTGCCTCTGATTTCACGAACTTTATTCATGACGCCCTGGGAGTGTCCGTGGGCTGTATCAATGATCAATGCATCTACCTCTGCCTTTACGAGCGCCTCGATTCGAGTATCCGCATCCGCACCGACACCAACTGCAGCTCCAACCAACAATCTGCCTTGCATGTCTTTTGCTGATTTTGGAAATTCTATCGCTTTTTCGATATCTTTAATTGTGATTAGACCAATCAGTTCATTGTTATCATTCACCAAAGGTAATTTTTCGATCCGGTGTTCCTGAAGAATTTTCTGTGCCTCTTTCAATGTTGTTCCAACCGGCGCAGTCACCAGATTCTTACTCGTCATGACTTCGTTTATTTTAATGGAGTAATCCTCAATAAAACGAAGATCACGGTTTGTAATGATCCCAACAAGGACATTATTCTCGTCTGTAATTGGAACGCCCGAAATCCGGTATTTCCCCATTAAGTGTTCAGCATCAAACACCTGGTGATGTTCTGACAATGAAAATGGATTGGTTATCACACCGCTTTCCGAACGCTTCACACGCTGAATCTGTTCCGCTTGCTCTTCCACGCTCATGTTTTTATGAATGACACCCAAGCCCCCCGTACGTGCCATCGCAATGGCCATACTCGCTTCTGTTACAGTGTCCATACCGGCACTTAAGATTGGAATATTCAATTTCAGCGTGTCAGATAGCTTCGTCTCAACCGATACATCCCGGGGCAATACATCAGATTTTCCCGGCACCAGTAATACATCGTCAAACGTTAATCCCTCTTTTTGAAACTTATCCTCACGCATGATTCGTTTGCCCCTTTCAGTATCTCATTCAGTTTGTGAATGACTTAAAAATATTATTAGTAGATTAACAAGCACAACGTTACATGTCAAGGTAATTAATGATGTTGAAATATTCAGTCAACAGTTGAGATGTCTGACCTCACAAGGATTTTCCATAAGTATCACGATGATGATTTTATCGTGGGTAGTAGAATCCAATTTGTTTCTGATCACGAAACAGATTGTGAATTATGTATCCGTTACCATCTCGTTTTCCATTTTTTATATAGTTCATTGACACATATATAGAAGTACAATATGATTGAAACCATGATGAATGAATCGAAATGGCACATGCAGATCTCAAAAGGTGTATTGGAAGTCGCGATTATGAAGCTCGTACAGCACAAAGAACGGTATGGTTATGAGATAACCGGAATGATACAACAAGGAGGGACACTGATTATCGCTAACGGCTCCATCTACCCGATCCTGAAACGACTGGAAGAACAGGAATGGATCGAGTCAAGACAGATCGAACATAATGGCAGATTGAGAAAGTATTACAAACTGACAAAAGCAGGCCAGATCCAGTTGAAAGTCAGGGAACAATATCTTGAGGAATTAAATCAATTGCTCTTTTCCCTGGAACAAGAGGAGGCAGACAACCATGACCATCGATGATTATCTCCACGCATTTGAAAGGCGCCTCACGTACTTAAGTGACAAAGAACGTCGAAAAGTGAAAGGCGATATCCGTCAAGAGCTTGAACAAATCAAAGAGGACGTCAAAATTCACGAGAACGTTGATGAAAAAAACGCAGAATATCAAGCTGTCGCATCCTATCTTTCTCCGGCCGATATGGCAAAGGAGATCAATGATCAGTACTTTGAGAGCATCGATGAACAATTCAGCGGGCAATCTTTTTCCTTTGCTTTTATCATGTACGCCATCTATTCTCCTTTGGGGATTTTGTTTCTTCCTTTTGTATACGGAACGACAGCACAGATTGTCGATCGGATTATTCCTTATCTGACGTTTATGATCATCGCCGGAGTCATCCTGTTCTTTTATTTTCCTAAACATATCACCTCGGAACAAATCCGGACCTTACGTCAACATTTTATCGTCATCAACTGGGTTCCAGCGCTGTTTGTCATTGCATACCTCCTGAACTTTTTTCGCTCAGAAGGTATGACGGCATCATTAACCCTATACCTCGGAATCAGTCTGATGATCTGGCTTATCATCTATATCGGAATTCGCACTTTTTACAACAGACAATTACATAAACCACTTTAACCCGATATTTTGTTGAACACGCAGAACAGAGAGGTTTTCAGAATCACGCTTTTCATACAAAAAAACCATTCTCCCGTTAAGGAAAATGGTTCTTTGTTGGCCCGGCGGCGTCCTACTTTCACAGGGGGACAGCCCCCAACTATCATCGGCGCTGAAGAGCTTAACTTCCGTGTTCGGCATGGGAACGGGTGTGACCTCTTCGCTGTCGCCACCAGACTATGAAACTGAGTGTAACCACTCAAAACTGAATAACGCGTATGACGGGGATCATGAATCCGTGTCTTTCCTTCGTACATTAACTTACTTCGCTTAACGTTGGTTAAGCCCTCGATCGATTAGTATCACTCAGCTCCGCATATCGCTATGCTTCCACACGTGACCTATCTACCTCATCGTCTCTGAGGGATCTTACTCACCGAAGTGATGGGAAATCTCATCTTGAGGGGGGCTTCATGCTTAGATGCTTTCAGCACTTATCCCGTCCACACGTAGCTACCCAGCGATGCTCCTGGCGGAACAACTGGTACACCAGCGGTGTGTCCATCCCGGTCCTCTCGTACTAAGGACAGCTCCTCTCAAATTTCCTGCGCCCGCGACGGATAGGGACCGAACTGTCTCACGACGTTCTGAACCCAGCTCGCGTGCCGCTTTAATGGGCGAACAGCCCAACCCTTGGGACCTACTTCAGCCCCAGGATGCGACGAGCCGACATCGAGGTGCCAAACCTCCCCGTCGATGTGGACTCTTGGGAGAGATTAGCCTGTTATCCCCAGGGTAGCTTTTATCCGTTGAGCGACGGCCCTTCCATACGGTGCCGCCGGATCACTAAGCCCGACTTTCGTCCCTGCTCGACCTGTATGTCTCGCAGTCAAGCTCCCTTATGCCTTTGCACTCTGCGAATGATTTCCAACCATTCTGAGGGAACCTTTGGGCGCCTCCGTTACTCTTTAGGAGGCGACCGCCCCAGTCAAACTGCCTACCAGACACTGTCCCTGAACCGGATCACGGTTCGAGGTTAGAATTTCAGTACAGCAAGGGTAGTATCCCACCATTGCCTCCACCGAAGCTGGCGCTCCGGTTTCCAAGGCTCCTACCTATCCTGTACAAGCTGTACCAAAATCCAATATCAAGCTGCAGTAAAGCTCCATGGGGTCTTTCCGTCCTGTCGCGGGTAACCTGCATCTTCACAGGTAATATAATTTCACCGGGTCTCTCGTTGAGACAGTGCCCAAATCGTTGCACCTTTCGTGCGGGTCGGAACTTACCCGACAAGGAATTTCGCTACCTTAGGACCGTTATAGTTACGGCCGCCGTTTACTGGGGCTTCAATTCAGAGCTTCTCCAAAAGGATAACCCCTCCTCTTAACCTTCCAGCACCGGGCAGGTGTCAGCCCCTATACTTCGCCTTGCGGCTTCGCAGAGACCTGTGTTTTTGATAAACAGTCGTTTGGGCCTATTCACTGCGGCTCCCCCAGGCTGTTCACCCTGGGGAGCACTCCTTCTCCCGAAGTTACGGAGTCATTTTGCCGAGTTCCTTAACGAGAGTTCTCCCGCGCGTCTTAGAATTCTCATCCCGCCTACCTGTGTCGGTTTGCGGTACGGGCACCTGTTTCCTCGCTAGAGGCTTTTCTTGGCAGTGTAGAATCAGGAACTTCGCTACTTAATTCACTCGCGATCACAGCTCAACCTTACGGTTACGGGATTTGCCTCATAACCAGCCTCACTGCTTCGACGCACACGTCCAGCGGTGCGCTTACCCTATCTTCCTGCGTCCCCCCATTGCTCAAATGGAAACGTGGTGGTACAGGAATATCAACCTGTTTGCCATCGCCTACGCTTTTCAGCCTCGGCTTAGGACCCGACTAACCCTGAGCGGACGAGCCTTCCTCAGGAAACCTTAGGCTTTCGACGGAGGGGATTCTCACCCCTCTTTTCGCTACTCATACCGGCATTCTCACTTCTAAGCGCTCCACATGTCCTTGCGGTCATGCTTCTACGCCCTTAGAACGCTCCCCTACCCCGAACACCCGAAGGTGTTCAGCCATAGCTTCGGTGATACGTTTAGCCCCGGTACATTTTCGGCGCAGAGTCACTCGACCAGTGAGCTATTACGCACTCTTTCAATGATGGCTGCTTCTAAGCCAACATCCTGGTTGTCTAAGCAACTCCACATCCTTTTCCACTTAACGTATACTTGGGGACCTTAGCTGATGGTCTGGGCTGTTTCCCTCTTGACTACGGATCTTAGCACTCGCAGTCTGACTCCCGAGGATAAGTATTTGGCATTCGGAGTTTGACTGAATTCGGTAATCCTGTAGGGACCCCTAGTCCAATCAGTGCTCTACCTCCAATACTCTTCCCTCGAGGCTAGCCCTAAAGCTATTTCGGGGAGAACCAGCTATCTCCAGGTTCGATTGGCATTTCACCCCTACCCACACCTCATCCCCGCACTTTTCAACGTGCGTGGGTTCGGGCCTCCATTCAGTGTTACCTGAACTTCACCCTGGACATGGGTAGATCACCTGGTTTCGGGTCTGCAACCACGTACTCATTCGCCCTGTTCAGACTCGCTTTCGCTGCGGCTCCGCCTCTTCAGCTTAACCTTGCACGTGATCACAACTCGCCGGTTCATTCTACAAAAGGCACGCTGTCACCCATTAACGGGCTCCAACTACTTGTAGGCACACGGTTTCAAGATCTGTTTCACTCCCCTTCCGGGGTGCTTTTCACCTTTCCCTCACGGTACTGGTTCACTATCGGTCACTAGGAAGTATTTAGCCTTGGGAGATGGTCCTCCCGGATTCCGACGGGGTTTCACGTGACCCGCCGTACTCAGGATCCACTCCGGAGGAGGGAACGTTTCGGCTACAGGGCTTTTACCTTGTCCCGCGGACCTTTCCAGGTCGCTTCACCTACGCTCTCTCTTTGTAACTCCAATGGAGTGTCCTACAACCCCGAAAGGCAAGCCTTTCGGTTTGGGCTGTTTCCGTTTCGCTCGCCGCTACTCAGGAAATCGCTTTTGCTTTCTCTTCCTCCGGGTACTAAGATGTTTCAGTTCCCCGGGTCTGCCTGCCATTACCCTATGGATTCAGGTATGGCTCCCATCCCATTACGGATGGTGGGTTCCCCCATTCGGAAATCTCCGGATCAACGCTTACTTACAGCTCCCCGAAGCATATCGGTGTTCGTCCCGTCCTTCATCGGCTCCTAGTGCCAAGGTATCCACCGTGCGCCCTTTCTTGCTTAACCATTTCCTGTGTTCCCACAGGCTTTCTTTGGCGTCGTTTTAACCTTAACGTTTGAATTCAAGACACTCGGTTCCTCTCTATTTGAATAGGATTCATAATAGATGATTCACCGGTGATTCATGATGTTTCGTCATTTCGTTATTCAGTTTTCAAAGGTCACTGAAGAGGATTAACCCTTCAAAACTAAACAAAAACCAGAGGCAAAAGTAAAAAGGTTGAGCTTATCTGAAAACCGGAGGTTTCCAGCAAGTCTCCTTAGAAAGGAGGTGATCCATCCGCACCTTCCGGTACGGATACCTTGTTACGACTTCACCCCAATCATCTGTCCCACCTTCGGCGGCTGGCTCCCTAAGGTTACCTCACCGACTTCGGGTGTTACAAACTCTCGTGGTGTGACGGGCGGTGTGTACAAGGCCCGGGAACGTATTCACCGCGGCATGCTGATCCGCGATTACTAGCAATTCCGGCTTCATGCAGGCGAGTTGCAGCCTGCAATCCGAACTGAGAATGGCTTTATGGGATTGGCTCCACCTCGCGGCTTCGCGACCCATTGTACCATCCATTGTAGCACGTGTGTAGCCCAGGTCATAAGGGGCATGATGATTTGACGTCATCCCCACCTTCCTCCGGTTTATCACCGGCAGTCACCTTAGAGTGCCCAACTGAATGCTGGCAACTAAGATCAGGGGTTGCGCTCGTTGCGGGACTTAACCCAACATCTCACGACACGAGCTGACGACAACCATGCACCACCTGTCACTCTGTCCCCCGAAGGGGAAAACCCAGTCTCCTGGATGTTCAGAGGATGTCAAGACCTGGTAAGGTTCTTCGCGTTGCTTCGAATTAAACCACATGCTCCACTGCTTGTGCGGGCCCCCGTCAATTCCTTTGAGTTTCAGCCTTGCGGCCGTACTCCCCAGGCGGAGTGCTTAATGTGTTAACTTCGGCACTAAGGGTATCGAAACCCCTAACACCTAGCACTCATCGTTTACGGCGTGGACTACCAGGGTATCTAATCCTGTTTGCTCCCCACGCTTTCGCGCCTCAGCGTCAGTTGTAAGCCAGAAAGTCGCCTTCGCCACTGGTGTTCCTCCACATATCTACGCATTTCACCGCTACACGTGGAATTCCACTTTCCTCTCTTACACTCAAGTCCCCCAGTTTCCAATGACCCTCCACGGTTGAGCCGTGGGCTTTCACATCAGACTTAAGAGACCGCCTGCGCGCGCTTTACGCCCAATAATTCCGGACAACGCTTGCCCCCTACGTATTACCGCGGCTGCTGGCACGTAGTTAGCCGGGGCTTTCTCGTGAGGTACCGTCAAGGTGCCGCCTTATTCAAACGGCACTTGTTCTTCCCTCATAACAGAACTTTACGATCCGAGAACCTTCATCGTTCACGCGGCATTGCACCGTCAGGCTTTCGCCCATTGCGGATGATTCCCTACTGCTGCCTCCCGTAGGAGTCTGGGCCGTGTCTCAGTCCCAGTGTGGCCGATCACCCTCTCAGGTCGGCTACGCATCGTCGCCTTGGTGAGCCCTTACCTCACCAACAAGCTAATGCGCCGCGGGCCCATCCTGCAGTGAGAGGACGAATCCCCTCTTTTACGTAGGTACCATGCGATACTTACGGTCATCCGGTATTAGCCTCGTTTTCACGAGGTTGTCCCGGTCTGCAGGGCAGGTTGCCCACGTGTTACTCACCCGTCCGCCGCTCATTCCACTGACGTCCACCCGAAGGCTTCTGTTAGCTTCCTGCGCTCGACTTGCATGTATTAGGCATGCCGCCAGCGTTCGTCCTGAGCCAGGATCAAACTCTCCGATAAAGTGTGGCGTCCAATGCCTCAGGCATTTTCTTCCGCGTTCATCTGAAGTTTGATGCGCTAGCATCATACCAATGTTGATGACACATTGGATTTTCATTGACGGGATATCTTATTCATATATCCCACTTCTTTTGCTTGGTTTTTTGTTTAGTTTTCAAAGGTCAAAAATCACAATGTCGCGTTCGAGCGACTTCCTATATCGTACCAACCTGAGCACCTAAAGTCAATCATTATTTTCAATCACTTTTGTGCGTAACTTGCTTTCAAGATGGCAACAGAATTAAATTTACCACAGACATTTTCACAAATCAATAGGTTTAAAATAGTCAGAAATATTGAATTTCTAAGGTTTTTCCTGCTCCGGTTCACATAAATCTAAATATGCTATCCGATTTGTCATTTAAGTGAAAAAAATCTATATGTGGATTTTAATTTTCTTGCAAGCTTTAAGGAAATACGAAAATCATTTCACAATCTCTTCGCAAATCATTTCGGATGTATCTCCTTGTCTGTAAACGAAAAAACACGTGCCGGAAAAAGAGATCCCCGGTACGTGTTTCGATTAGATTCTGTCAGTTATTCTGGTTGCACATATTCAATGTAAAGATCCTTTTCTTTCGATAAATCAATTTGTTTCCCATCTGCTATGGTAATCAGTGGACGCGTAGGCCGATCAGGATGAAGATAGATGATCTCTCCAGGTTCATTATTGTTTAACCGCACTTTTTCACCAATCGCTAAACTTGTAACAATTGGCATAAATCGATGAATGTACTGTTGATCCAACTTTCCAAATCCATCCATCAACATTTCATCTAAAACCTGATAAGGTGATTTTGCACTTCTGAAAGGGCGCTCTGTTGTCATAGCATGGAAGGTATCTGCAATTGCAATGATTTTAGCAAATTGATGAAGCTTGTCCCGGGTGACTTTCAGCGGATAGCCGCTGCCATCTTCTCTTTCATGATGTTGAAGGACGCCCAGTAAGGCGTTTTTCGAGAACCCTGGAATGTTTTCAATCATTCTGTATCCATAGATCGGATGTTTTTTTATTTCATCATACTCTTCCGACGTTAACGAACCGCTTTTCATAAATATTTGCTGGGGCAACTTTGCCATGCCGCAATCAGACAACAAGCCGGCAAGCCCTAATTGGATAATATCTCCGCTTTTCATGTTTTCTGCTTTTCCGAGCAAATAGCTCAGTACCGCTACAGATACAGAATGATGATAGATATATTCTTCCTTTGTCGGCATCGACAGCATTTGCATAATTTCATAGTGATTCGGTTCACGTTCATATAACGGAAGAAATATTTTTCGAACATCAAAAGCTTCGACTTTAGCACCACTTTGCCAATTTTTAAAATGCTTTTTATAGAATTCAACAGCGTGAAGGTAACGATCCAGGAAGGAATCTTTTTCAATCGCTGGTGAATTGTCTTCTTCTTGTTCCTCTTTCGCCTGTTTACGTCCGCCTTTTGGTTTAAACTCCTGGCCATTGGATAATTTCTGAAATACTTCCACTTCATCAACGAGGAATTGATGGAGAATATAAATGTGATCATCCGTTAAGACGGTTTTTCGCTTCATTATCGGAGAGCCTGTCTTTAAATAGATGTTCTCTCGTAAAACTACGCCCGGAATGAGCTGATTAACATTCACATGCACACGATCACTCCCTTCCTGCTAAAAACTGAAGACGCGAAGTTAACGAACACTTGACTTATCGCCAAGTCAATGGCGAAAGCCTTCGTTGCGCTTACCCTTCAATCCTATAACGAACTTAAACATTCCTATGAAGTATAAAGAAAACCCGTCTTCTCGCCGAGAATATGGCAATAGCCTTCGTTGCACTAATTTTCGTTTCCTTCAGCAAGTTTAAAATTCCTATAAGGTATGAAAAAATGGTCAAGGGATGTGATCATCCCTTGACTCTTATCTACTCGTCAGAGTCTTCCTTTGTTTCTGATTCCACTGTTTCTTCAGAATCATCAATCGTTGCATCTGCATCGATCTCCGTTTCATCAACATCGAAATCGTCCTCTTCTTCATCCACTTCTTCATCCTTCACATTTACCCGCGCAACCGTGGAGACAAATTCATCATCACCAAGACGGATGAGTCTGACCCCTTGCGTATTCCGGCTGGTTTGTGAAATATCCGATACATGGATACGAATCAGCACGCCGTTAGTTGTAATCATCATCAGATCATGATCACTGCCGACGACTTTCAGTGCCACAAGCTGTCCGTTTTTATCAGTAATGTTGCAGGTTTTAATCCCTTTACCGCCTCTGGTTTGCTGACGATACTCTTTTATCGGGGTACGTTTTCCAAATCCGTTCTCCGTTACAATCAGAATATCGGAATCCTCTTCGATGATATCCATACCTACGACTTCATCGCCGGATTTCAGATTAATGCCTTTCACTCCTGCAGCAGTACGGCCCATCAGACGGACATCGGTTTCGCTAAAACGAATTGACATCCCCTGTTTTGTTCCGAGAACCAGTTCTTTGCTTCCATCTGTCAGTCGCACTCCGTGGAGTTCATCTTCCTCGCGCAGTTTAATCGCGAACAGACCACCTCTACGGATTTTGCTGAACGCCTGCAGATCAGTCCGTTTGGATACCCCGTATTTCGTCATAAAGATCAACGCACGGTTTGCATCAAACTCCGAAATCGGGATAACTGTTGAAATGTATTCATCCTGATCGATCTGCAGCAGGTTGATAATTGGTATCCCTTTAGAAGTCCGTTTTTGTTCAGGCACTTCGTAGCCTTTCATCCGATACACTTTTCCTTTATTCGTAAAAAACAGCATATGATCATGAGAATTGGTTACGAACAGATGACGGACAAAATCCTCATCGTGCGTTCCCATTCCCTGCACACCACGACCGCCTCTTTTTTGGGAACGATATGTGGATACCGGAAGACGCTTAATGTAGCCCTGATGAGAAACAGTGATCACCACATTTTGACGCGGGATCAGATCCTCGTCTTCCATGCTGTCTTCGCCGAGCGTGATCGTGGTTCGGCGATCATCACCAAAGCGATCACGGATTTCAATTAATTCTTCACGAATGATTTCAAGAACGCGTTCATCATGGGCAAGAATTTCTTTGAGTTCAGCAATTTTCGCCATCAATTCCTTATATTCCGCTTCGATTTTATCGCGTTCAAGACCGGTGAGACGCTGCAGACGCATATCAAGAATCGCCTGTGCCTGATCATGGGAGAGTTCGTAGTTTTCCATCAGCCCTTCTCTGGCAATGTCTGCTGTTTGTGAGCCCCGGATCAGTTCAATCACTTCATCCAAGTGGTCCAAAGCAATGCGCAGACCTTCAAGAATGTGCGCTCTTGCTTCTGCTTTATTTAATTCAAACTGGGTACGTCTGCGAATCACGATCCGTTGATGCTCCAGGTAATGAACCAGGGTTTCTTTCAGATTCAATACTTTCGGACGTCCGTCAACGAGCGCCAGCGTATTGATTCCAAAGCTGGTCTGAAGCGCTGTCTGCTTATACAGATTATTCAACAACACATTGGCATTCACATCGCGGCGCAGTTCAATCACGATCCGCATACCGGTTCTGTCGGACTCATCCCGAAGATCCGTGATGCCGTCGATTTTTTTATCACGGACAAGTTCAGCGATCTTCTCTATCAGACGAGCTTTATTCACCTGGTAGGGCAGTTCATCAACAATGATCCACGGTTTCCCGTTCTGTTCTTCAATCCGGGCATTGGACCTGATTGTCACAGAACCTTTTCCCGTTTCATAAGCACGGCGGATGCCGGAAATCCCGACGATTTCAGCTCCGGTTGGAAAATCAGGTCCGCTGATATACTGCATCAATTCTTCAATGGTAATATCTTCGTTCTTGCTGAGAGCGAGCACGCCATCGATGACCTCTGAAAGATTATGAGGCGGAATATTCGTCGCCATACCCACAGCAATCCCCGAAGCACCGTTTACCAGCAGGTTTGGAAATCGGGCGGGAAGGACAACAGGTTCACGTTCACTGCCATCATAGTTGTCTTGGTATCCGATCGTGTCTTTATTGATGTCTCTCATCATTTCCATCGAGATTTTAGACATACGGGCTTCAGTATAACGCATCGCTGCCGCTGAATCTCCGTCCACGGAACCAAAGTTCCCGTGTCCGTCCACCAGCATATTGCGGTAACTGAAATCTTGCGCCATACGAACCATCGTTTCGTATACGGCTGAATCACCGTGAGGATGATACTTACCAATGACTTCGCCGACAATTCGCGCCGACTTCTTATACGCTTTGTCTGAAGTAATGCCGAGCTCGTTCATCGCATAAAGGATCCTGCGATGGACAGGCTTCAGCCCATCGCGAACATCCGGCAGTGCACGACTGACAATGACGCTCATCGCATAATCCATAAAGGATGTGCGCATTTCCTGACTGATATTGATATCTGTTACACGTGACTGTTCTTGGTCAGACATTCAATGTACCTCCGTTCAACAATTAAACTCTCATGGTCCTCCTGTTTTACCAGGTCTCACTTAAATATCAAGGTTTTTAACATAGTGGGCGTTTGCCTGAATGAAATCCCGGCGCGGTTCAACCCGATCACCCATCAAGGTTTCAAATACCTCGTCCGCAAGCATGGCATCCGTCATACTGACTTGAAGCAATGTGCGGGAAGCAGGATCCATTGTGGTTTCCCAAAGCTGAGTCGGATTCATCTCACCAAGACCTTTGTAACGCTGCAGACCAGGTTTTGGCGTTGAGGATAATTCACCAAGAATCCGCTCCATTTCCTTCTCGTCAAAGGCATAGTGTACCGCTTTCCCCTGCTTGATCTGATACAACGGCGGCTGTGCAATATAGATATAGCCTTCTTCGATCAAAGGACGCATATAGCGGTACAAAAACGTCAACAGCAGTGTTCGGATATGGGCACCGTCTACGTCAGCATCCGTCATGATAATGATTTTATGATAGCGGGCTTTCGTAATATCAAACTCATCGGCAATTCCTGTACCCAGTGCCGTTATAATGGCACGGATTTCGTTATTGGCAAGGATCTTATCAAGCCTTGCTTTTTCGACATTGATGATTTTCCCCCGAAGTGGCAGTATTGCCTGAAAATGACGATCCCGCCCTTGTTTGGCAGATCCCCCTGCGGAATCACCCTCCACAACATAGATCTCACTGATGGAAGCGTCCTTAGTCGAACAGTCTGCAAGCTTTCCAGGGAGCGAACTCACTTCAAGAGCAGATTTACGCCGGGTCAATTCACGGGCCTTTTTGGCTGCGTCACGGGCTCTGGACGCCATGAGTCCTTTTTCAACGATTTGTCTTGCTACTGTCGGGTTCTCTGCCATGAATTTTGCCATGTACTCGGAAAAAAGGGAGTCCGTAATCGTCCGGGCTTCACTGTTACCCAGTTTCGTTTTCGTTTGACCTTCAAATTGCGGATCCGGAATTTTCACGGAAACAATCGCCGTTAATCCTTCACGGACATCATCACCGATCAGGTTTGCATCGTTTTCTTTGAACAGACCGTTTTTCCGGGCATAGTCATTAATCACCCGGGTCAATGCTGTTTTGAAACCTGACTCATGTGTTCCGCCTTCATGTGTATTGATATTGTTGGCAAAAGAATACAGGTTACTGGCAAAGCTGTCATTATACTGCATGGCAACTTCCACCTGAATCCCCTCTTTTTCACTTTCGATGAAAATCGGTGGTTCATGAAGTGGTGTTTTTGTACGATTGAGGTGTTCAACAAACGAACTGATCCCGCCTTCGTAGTAGTAAGTAGACGACTTATCTTCCACACGCTTATCGATTATATTGATGGTCAAACCTTTATTCAAAAAGGCCAGCTCACGGAGCCGGTTTGCCATAATTTCGTAGTCATAGTCCGTGGTTTCCGTAAAAATCTGTTCATCTGCTTTAAAGCGGATCAGTGTGCCGGATTTCTCCGTCTCGCCGATCACTTGCAGCTCATCTTTTACAATGCCGCGCTCAAAACTGATGTAATAAATTTGCCCTTCTTTATGCACTTCCACTTCAAGAAAAGAAGACAGCGCATTGACAACGGATGCTCCAACACCATGAAGACCGCCGGAAACCTTGTATCCGCCGCCTCCGAATTTACCACCTGCGTGAAGGACGGTCATAATCACTTCCACAGCAGGACGTCCCATTTTTTCATGGATACCGACAGGGATTCCCCGTCCATCATCCTCAACAGTGATCGTGTTATCTTTTTCAATCGTCACCCAGATCTGATCACATTTGTCTGCCATCGCTTCGTCAATGCTGTTATCGACAATTTCCCATACGAGGTGATGAAGACCGCGCTCATTCGTGGAACCGATATACATGCCCGGGCGTTTTCGAACTGCTTCGAGGCCCTCAAGGACCTGAATTTGACTTTCATCATAGGATTCTTTATTTACTGTCACAATACTTCACCTGCACTTTTCTTATGGCTGTATATGTCAGCTGCACCAATGGTAATTATGATGCAGCGTAAAAGTTTATTCAGTGTAGCCTGACAAAAATCACCGGTCAGGTCATTCTTCCATTTTCTTTTCTGAATTTTGAATCGCCTCTCTTAATTCATCCTTGGATGAACTGGCATCTGCCCGACGCTTTAACGTATGGGTAGAAATCGGAGACATAAAAATTTCGTCATCGGTAACGACCATCGACTTGGGCGGATCATCGGATACATGCACCTTTCTCTTTTTCCCTTGATAACCTTCCATGAAGAGTTGGTTCTCCTTTGAAAATCCTTGGGTTTGATGATCAAAAATAGCAATAATCCGTTCGGTTTTCAAAACAAAATCGCCGCCTAAATGGATAAACAATCCGCTTCACCTCATTCCAGTTGTTGAATGTTTCCGTTTGTCACTTCAAATACGGACGCCTGCTTCATCATCTCATGATGAATGCCCTCGACACTTGTCGTCGTAACAAAT